>JBAYRL010000011.1 GCA_041676705.1 Acidimicrobiia bacterium | reverse complement strand
AGCAGTATGCGTCGCCCCCTGTGGTCACTCCGCAAGTGTGGTTGCCAGCAGCGATAGACACAAAACTGTGACCACCAGACACTTTCACAGGTGTGTACTGATTGGTGGTGTTCCCGTTCCCTAGCTGACCTTGCCCATTGTAGCCCCAGCAGTACGCGTCACCGGATGTGGTTATCCCACATGAATGTTGGTAACCACCTGCGATAGACACAAAGCTGTGATTACCTACCACTTTGACTGGTGCAAGCTGATTGGTGGTGTTCCCGTTCCCTAGCTGACCATGGTTGTTCCAGCCCCAGCAATATGCGTCACCGTCGGTGGTTACCGCACACGAGTGGTTCGCCGCAGCAGCGATAGACACAAAACTGTGACCACCAGACACTTTCACAGGTGTGTTTTGAACAGAGGAGTTCCCGTTCCCTAACTCCCCGTTACCACCTAGGCCCCAGCAGTAAGCGTCACCGTCGGTGGTTACCCCACACGAGTGGGAGTTGTAACCTGCAGCAATTTCTTTAAAACTGTGATTACCTACCACTTTGGCCGGTGCCGTCTGGTCGGTGTAGTTCCCGTTCCCCAACTGACCACTAGTACCAGATCCCCAACAGTAGGCGTCACCAGCCGTGGTAATCCCACACGAGTGAGCGGCACCTGCGGCAGTTTGTGCCCAAAACCCTGGGTCCGGTTCAGGTTCTGGTTCGGTTGTGGTTGTTGTCGAGGTTGGTTGTTCTGGTTGGACGGTGGTGTTGTTGATACCGGGTATTTGCTTGTTGGTCACAGCCTCAGCCGGAGAAGTTTCACCAATATCAGTAAGGTTCGAGACACATCCACCTTGTATTGTGCCACTGTGAGGCGGGGCTGTCACCACGCATGCCCCGTCATCTAACGCCACAACCATTAACAAGGTGTTAGGAGAGCGGGAAAAGGTGAGCTCAGCCATCTCAGGCCAAACATCAGCCTCCGTGACCACTAGATCACTGTCATCAGCAACAACCCCAACGCTCATAGCTTGGGAGGGTGGCCAATCTTCTAACGCTCCCATCACAGCATCGAGACCAGCCTGGGTGTCCCAACGATCCGCCCCCGATATAGCTAGCAAAGCTTGGGCTTCACGTGCTAGAGATTTGAGTGCTGCGAGTTCTGCTTGTTCTCGGGTTTTGTTAAACACGTTTTGGAATGACACGAACGCTGCGAACACCAGAAGCGCACCCACCACTAAACCCAAAATGATTTCTACAAGAGTTAAACCCCTACGAACAAAGGAAGGGTTAGCGGGTTTTGGTGTGGATGGTGACATGCGGGTTTATTGTCCTATCACCCTCACAAATAACTAGGAGCCCGATTTGTGGTCACCGTGTTATGTTGTGTGCCCGCCAATGTTTGTTTTTGCTGAGAAACCTTCTAGTGACGGTTACCAACACCAGTTGTGCCTGACACCCCGCAGCGTTGTTGTGTTTCTAGGTATAGGTGTGGGTGGTTGGGGAAACGGTTTGCAAGATTTTCAAACGGGGCAGACCCCCAAAGGGAGGGATGTGTGCTGATGTTACGCACGTCGAATGTGGTCTGTGCAGATTCGGGGTGGTTCACATCTTGTGTGATACTCTGACAGCTCTAGTTAGTGAAATGTTATCTACACCAAGCGTTGGTCGTGTGTAACCCGTAGCTTCTACCTAATAGCTACTGCTACTGCTAACAACACATCCTGTGAAAACACAGTATTAGTGGGTTGTAACAGTTCCAAATCACAACTGCTACTACACGGTCGCTAGTTAGCGGTTTTGGGGCGATACTGGCAGGTTCTGCTTAGCAACGTGTTAACTGTTTTGTTGTTAAGTGTGTGGTGTTACACCAATTTGTGACACGTTGTGTATCGCAACAACCTAGTTTTGTTGCCTGTTGCTACCGTGTAGCAACCCTCGTTGTTTGCAAGCCAGTTGTTGGTGGAGAACCGAGAATAGGTTTGGACGTTCGTCTAGTTTTTGTGTGAGGCGGACAACTATCACAATGCACTCGTTTGGCCAATGCGGACCAATGGTGTTTCGTGACAGTGTGCCATGACCTACCTTTTTCGGTTTCTTTCCAGGAGTTTCCATGGCCACCAAACAGCTTGCCCCTCAAACCCCGGTTTCTGCTAACGAGATCGACTATCGCGACGAAAATATCCAGTTGTTTCGTCAACGTGACGCTATAACAGCGCAGATTCGTCAGCTAGAATCCTGTGAGGAGCTTTCCGCTGCTCAAACAAAGCTGCTCAACCGGTATCGTTTGAAACTAGACCGGGTAACTGGGCAAATCATGGAACTTAACATGCCACTTGTTACCCATGTGGCTAGCCGGTTTACTGCGAACGCTAGCGAACAAGACGCCGCGGATTTTCATGCTTCGGGTGTTATTGGGTTAATGAAAGCAATCACCGATTTTGATTTGACAAGATCACGTTTCGGGTCTTGGGCGTACATGCCGATCTTGAGAGAAGTTTTGCGGGCAGTGCATGACGCTGATTTTCAAACTATTTCCCAATCCGATTTCGAGAACCGTAAAGCGGTGCTGGTCGCACAAGAAGCGTTACGTTTAGCGGCCGAAGCATCAGGTATTCACGGGTACAACCCAACTTTTGACGAGATCGCAGCCGAGTCGGGAGTACGTATCCGCCAAGTCCGCCGAATTTTAGAAGCCCCGAAACTTACAAGCTGGCATTCTCCGGTTGGAACCGATCAGGACACAGAGCTTGGCGATCTGGTTTCCAACATGGATGACTCCACAGAAGATTTGGTCCTGACAACCATGACTTTGACTGCTATTGAAGATTATGGTCTGCCGGTTTTAACCGCCCGAGAATGGTTTGTTTTAGCTCGCCGTTACGGGTTAGACGGGGAACCACCTGAAAAACTGGAACAAATTGGTCGGGCGTTGAACATGTCCCGTGAAGCGATCCGTCAATCTGAAAACAAAGCCAAAGCTAAGCTACGCCACCCAGTAGTGTTGCGTCGTATTTACCGTCACGGACGTGACTAACCCCTCCCCATGGTTTAGATACCCTTTAACACCACACAAGGCACCTTGCTACGAGGTTTCCTTGGGTACCGTGGAACACAACCCACCAAACAGGTGTGTATGTGTGTTTAGGTGTTGTGTTTGTTGTTTAGAACGGGTTTGGTAGGGGTGCTACAACATCTAGCCATAACGCTGAAAGGCTCAACAACCCGAAAAGAGCGAGCGTGATAACTGCTACCGGGGCGAGTTTGTTAGCATCAAAAACTACGGGGCGGCGAGTGATACGTTGTGCTACCCATTCACTAGCAGCCACCACAATATGACCCCCATCAAATGGAGGTAGGGGTAACAGGTTTACAACCCCTAAAGCAACAGAAATCAGACCAATCAGCATCACAATTTCGAACAGCCCTGAATCTGCGGCGTGGCTCGCTACTGTTACAAGCCCAACTGGTGACAAGAACCGTGGGGTGTCCGGGTCGAGTTCTGTTGGGTTAGTAGCGTTCAAAGCTAACTTGTGTGGGGCGCTAACCACTGTTTTAAAAGCCGAGAGGGTTGCTGTAGAAACCTCAGAAATAACTTCGACTGATAGTTTGGCACTTTCAACAAGACCAACTCGTGTCGAGGAATGGATTGTTTGGGTTCCAGTAACACCCCACTCCTGGCCATAGGTGTTGATCTGCTCAACCTGGTTGTTTGTGAGACGGTCCCCTACTTCAAGTTCAACAGCTGCCTGTGTGCCAGATGCTATTTCGGTTACTAAATAATGTTGGGTCGGTACCCCAACCACACCGAAACCAACACTAAAAAGAAGAATCGCCATTAAAAGGTTCGATGCTGGACCTGCGAACACGGTCGCGATACGCCCAAAATGTGACGCTGCACGATAGGTTCCCGCTTCCTCATCCGCAGGAACGTTTTCTCGTGGTGTCATCCCCCGAAACTTTACGGCACCCCCAGCAGGGATCGCTCGAAGTGACCAGGTAAATCCGTTGGGTCGTGTCACCGCAAAAACTTGTTTACCGAACCCTACTTGGAACTCGGTTGGTTTCATCCCCGCAGCCCGACCCACCCACAGGTGAGCTAGTTCGTGTATAACGATTAGACCGACTAGCCCAACAACAAACACACCTAGGAACGGTACCAGCCCCCCGAACCATGTCCCTGCTGCTACCAACACTCCTAGGAGCACCGCTGATGGGGTGTGCCACGAATATTTGTTCCCCAGTGTTTCAACCTTTGATGTATTGTTGGTGTCGGGGACTGTTGGTTTAGATGTGCTGTTTTTGTTTTTAGCCCGGTTTGTGGTGTGCGGCATTTGTTGTACCGTCCAAAACGTTTTAAGAACCGCCACGATGACCCCACCTTGCAACATCATGTGAGCCGGTTTAAACACCTCGGGTCATAGGCGGGTTGTTACACCACCATGTGACACACCTCTTTGTGTTAGCAGCCACCAACCTTTGTTAAAGACACGAGGCTCGCTAGATAGCGTATCTGGTGTTTCACAGCACTATTAGGGGTTTCTGAGCCGTTGTGGATGTGGCTGTGAGAACGTTGGGAGTTAGCGGTTTGGGTTACAAACAGGTTCTGTTGGGGATATGTAGGTGGCTCTAAGAGTGCCTGCCATGGACAGAACAAAAGATTACAGAGACCGGAACGAGATGTTTAAAGCTAAACATCTCCAGTTGTTACAGGTTTTAGAAACAGCTGTAACAAACCAAGACCAACGCCTCATTAATAGGACACAAAGTAAACTGAAACGGCTAGAGAACGACTTTCTCGTAGCGAATCAGGCTTTTACCCTTTCTGAGGCGCGTCGCTATTCCCAAATGTTTCCCCAAAACGAAGCTGACTATGCACAAGACGCTGCTTTAGCGTTGTGGAACCGGTTTCTAACTTGGGACCCTGCACGTGGCACCCTATCAACTTGGGCACGAGGTGAGGTTAGAGGCGCTGTGCATCGTTCTGCTCGTAGAGCTGAACGTCCTGAGCTGTCGTTACCTGACTACACAGCAGCGCCTAAAGTGTCTCGTGCGGTGCAACAGTTGAAACACCAGTATCAACTAGCGAACCCTACCGGGAACATTCCTGAACCTACCCCGGAAGAGATCGTCGATTTTTGTGACGGTGAAGTTACTCTTCCCCAAGTTAAACGGCTGCTAATAGCTAAACCGGTGACTTTAGAAACTTCGTCCAGTAGCGACCCCAACTTTACGATTGGAAGCATTCTGGAAGCAGTTTCTGAAACTTCTGACGGGGAAGACAACTACGCTTTTTCTTGGGATATGCTCGCAGAAATAGCGGACAGTTGCCGCCCCGCAGCACTGTTTTGTTTCTTAGCTGAAACAGGGTTCGCTGGTAGCGAACCGCAAAGCCAAGTTACCGTCGGCCAAATCTTGAATTTGGGACGTGAAACCGCACGCCGGTTATCTAACGAGGTGAAAACCAAATATGCTGAACATGTTGTAACAACACTGAAACTAACCACGAGTAGCAGTGCATAAAACCACTACTCACACACTGGTTGGTTGGTGTGGCTCAATAAAATGTTGCAGTTCAACGTGGCACAGAATCTTTCTAGGTTCGTGCCACGTTTTTGTTTTCTGACCCGGTTTGTGCTGGGTTGCCAAAACCTGTGTTCCAAGCACGTTACTAGCTATGTTTTCTTCTACCTTGTTGCCGGTAGTAGCCCCTTTGATTGGTGCCGCTACCGGTTTTTTAGCTGCCAAAATCGCGCCTGCGCGGACCAAAGCCCAATATTTGTATTACGAACCTAAAGTTGAAGAAGCTCTGATCCGTCAGCTAGTTGAACACAACAACCCCAAACCTTATATAAACAAACTTTCCTCTGACGCTGTAGTTTCCCCTAAATACCGGGAAATTCTTCAAGATTTAGGTGACCTGCCAACCTTTGGTGATACCGCTCTAGAACCTGCAGAAGGTTCTGATAACGCAACAGAAGAGACGGCTACCACAAGGACGGTGTTGGGGGTAGAACCTCAAAATACGGAGTTGCCCACCACACTAGACAGCCCCTCTAGCTCTGAAGAGATAGATGTGTCAGGCGACGGGTTGGGTGTAGAAGACCACCCTATAGTTGTTGGCCGTTCCCATGTTGTTGCTGTGTCACTCACTGTAGGGCTGCTGCTTTTGTTAGGGCTAATAGGGTTCGGGTTCCTATATTTAGGTGTGGGGGTCGCAACAGTCGCGACGGTGTTAGGTTTCGTCGTTCCTCTCAAAAACGAACCTGACCCAGATAGTTTTGAACATGATATAGAAGCAGCTGTGGATGCTTTGAACATGGTCGCTTCAGCACGTAACGTTTATGGTGGTGCGTGCCCCCCAACGGAAACAGGAAACGAAACCAGCCCGTTGCAACGCCATGTTAAATACAGTCGTGGACGTGTTGCGTTGGGGGTATTGGTAGGTACCTTGTTTATGGGGTTTGCTGGTTTTGTGGTGGGAGACGGCTGGTTTGGTTGGGTAAGTGTGCTGGTTTTAGCAGCTCTTACCGGTATTGGTTTAACATTAGCGTTTGTCGATCATGACACGCTGCTGGTAGATATGCCGCTGTTGATGTTTGTCGGGCTACCCCTTGTCGTGGCAGGTATTGCCGGGGTGGTAGCAAACCAAACCATAGAGGTTATGTTTAGTGTGCTAGTAGCATTGGGTGTCGCCGGGTTCTTGTGGGTCGCAGGGAAACTTGGGGAACTGGTTTTAGGTGTAGAAACCGTTGGTGCTGGTGATCCTATCGTTATCGCTTTTTGTGCGCCGATACCAGCGATCGTGTTTAACGACCCTATGATTTCAGTTCTTGTTTTGTTCGCCGCGGCGATGACCGCTTCCCTCTGGCGAGTACCGCTGGTGTTGATGGGTCGGGTAGCTCGTAACACTCCGTTTGCTTTCGTGCCTTATTTAGTGTTGGGATGGCCTCTAGCTGCTTTGGTTTCTGTTTCTGGGATACTAGGGAACGTTACGGGCGGTCTCTGATGGGTGATGAACGTTACATACCAGCTGATGTTGATGCTGAACGGGCTGTGTTGGCTGCTGTATTAACCGCCCCCGATGCTTTAGATGAAGTTTTGGATGTGTTAACCCCGGAAGTGTTTTCGGTGCGGGCCCACCAAAACATTTATTTAGCGGTCTTAGAATGTGAAGCACAAGACCTTCCAGTAAACCAAATTATGGTCGCTGATCAGCTTCGTAAAGCCCGGCTGCTTAAAAAATCTGGGGGCCCAGAGTTTTTGGAAAGCCTTGTCGAAAACGCTGTATATGTAGAAGATGTCGCAGCGCACGCCCAGCTTGTAGCTGACAAAGCAAAACTTCGAGAACTTATTGTTGTTGGTCAACAAGTCGCACGAGCTGCGCTAGCGGTTGACGCTGAAGCCGACACGGTTTTAGAACAAGCTGAGACCGCTGTTTTTGCGGTTGGGGAAACCCGTTCGGGGTCCTCAATGGTATCGATAGCAGAAGCGGCACCTGCGGCTTTGTTAGAACTTACCGCTATGAGAAACTCTAAACTTGTGGGGGTTTCAACCGGGTTTGAAGATTTGGATCGTATTACCGCTGGTTTTCAAAGCGGACAGCTTGTTTTGATCGCTGGGCGTCCTGGTATGGGTAAATCTGCGATTGCGTTACAGATCGCTAAAGCTATGGCAATACATTCAGGAAAAACAATACCCTTTTTGTCTTACGAAATGAGTACGAATGAACTCATGTCGCGACTGATCAGCGCTGAAGTGCAATACGATTTAGCTTCTTTACGGTCTGGGGTGCTCCCCGCTGGGATAGATCGGGATTTACAGTTAGCTGTTGAACGTTTGTCTGGGTTGTCTTTGATGATTGACGACAACCCTCCAGCATCAATCAGTGGGGTTAGGGCTGCTATAAGACGTTTAGCGCGGCGAAGAGAGCTGGGTGGGTTGGTGGTAGATTACATCCAGTTAATGGAAGGGGAACGTAGATGGTCCGGCGCGAACCGTAACGAAGAAGTTTCCACTATTTCTAGAGGGTTTAAACGTTTAGCTAGCGAACTTGATATCCCTGTGGTTGCGTTATCACAACTTTCTCGTGGTTTGGAACAACGAAACGATAAACGTCCCCAACTTAGCGATCTGCGAGACTCAGGGGCCTTAGAACAAGACGCTTCTACCGTTTTGTTTGCTTACCGTCCTGTTGTGTATGACCCTTCAGCAGATGAACGAGCCGCTGAGCTTATTGTCGCGAAACAGCGGTCTGGTCCTACTGGCACTGTACATTTGGATTGGGATGGGGGTACCACCAGTTTTTGTGATGTGTCCCCTCAGATAGCCCAAGCTCGAAGTGTTGCGCGTACCCACAGTGCTAGATCTTTAGCTCCGGTGTTCTAAACACGAACCGAACTTGTTTTAAGTGGTTGTGGGTGGCTGTCAGCTGGGTTAGCGTCCGCCAAGAGAATGTGGTGTGTTGTATGTTGCCCAAAACCACCCCCTACAAAACCGGTCTTTTTATACAAAAGATACGGTCAAGGGTGGTTTTGGGAGAAGAAAAATATGTTTCGTGAAAGTTAGTTTGTTACTGCTTTTAGCAGGATTTCCATTTTGCGGACTGTTCTAGGTTCTTTACCGATTTCTAGTTGGGCTAAAACCCACAACGCATCCAAAATAGTTGCCCATTGTGCAGGATCGTTACCTACAAGATATCCGGTGTTCGTGTTATCCTTGTTAGCTGCTGCTACTGGTATCGAACTAGCAGGTTCATGGTTGGGCACACCAACAGCATGTATCCGCCATTGATCTGACCCCATGTAACGCACCCTGAAGGACAACGTTTTTATCCGTGTGTAGGGAACTCGGGCTCTTCCTTCTAACCACGACCGCGACAGCTGTTCATACAGCCTGTCCGGTAAAATCGTGTCGCTACGAGCCACAAGTTCTTTTCGTTTTTGACGTTCCGCTGTTAACCTGTACAAACCTGATTTGGTTTCTTTAGTTAACCTCACATAAAGCGTGCGGGAAATTTTGTGTCGTTCGCCAAGCTGCCACGTAGTTGTGTGGTCAGCGCTACGGTAGCTTTCAGTCATTACACTGCTTTCGTTTCGCTACGGGTTACCCAAAGGTTGGATAACTCCCATAACTTTTAAAGCGGCGCCGACTAAACCAACTTGTTTTGCAGCTATGTTGAACGTAGCGTTACCACAAATGACCAGCCAATATTGTTACGGCACGAACCTGGATTCTAATGTGGTTAACGGACCCGTACTTTAAGGTGTTTTACCTGGTTGGTGCTGTGTTGTTGCAGTTCATATAAAAGCTCATCGGAATGTAACACCAGCAGAGCAGCGTGTTGTTGTGTTGGGGTGGTGATTGTCAGTGTCCCCCATTGGAAACTTGTCAGAGTTGCTGTGATACCAAGCCGGTCAAATATTGTGTTAAGTGTTTGTTCGGTGAGGTCTCGTTGTTCAATGGGGGCCACACCAAAACTGTTAACAATGCTGGTAAGCGCATCTGTGAAAGTGTTGAACGGTTGTCCTAGAGGTGTTTCCATATCGGGCACCGTTTGGTAATAACACCACCAAGCAATCAAGTATCCCCCAACAGTATTTACAAGACGGTGGTGGGAGTTGTCACGTTTTGGTGGTTTAGCAGGTGTTTGTTTGCGTTTGTGGTTGGGGTGGGCACATTGGTGGTATGGATAACAACTCTCCATTTGTTTTTTGTGTAGATCTTGATGGTGTTGTTGGTAAGTACCATGAAGCGTTTCGTGGTTATGTAGCCCGCTACAAAAATTTGGATCCGGCACAGCTACCAGAAGCAACTAACTGGGATTTCGCGTTGTCAGGGTGGCCTATCTCGGGTCGGGACGAATATTTAGAGTTACATGCGCGTGCTGTGGAAGAAGGCATGTTTGCTTCGATGGAACCTATCGAGAACGTGTCCGAGGTGTTGTGGAGACTTTCTGATGACGATATTTGGATTCGGGTTGTCACCCACCGGCTGTTAATCAAAGGGTCTCATGCCCAAGTCGTTTCAGACACCGTAGGATGGTTGCAACAAGATGTTGGGGGACGTCCAATGGTTCCCTATCGTGATTTGTGTTTCGTAGCCGAAAAACCTGATGTGGGTGGGCATCTCTATGTGGATGACGCACCACATAACATAACTAACCTTCGTGCTAGTGGGATTAACGCTGTCGTGTTTGACCAGCCTTACAACCAGCATTTAGACGGGGATCGTGTCACTAACTGGTTGTCGTTAGAACAATATGTGCGTAGCGCAGCGCAAAAACATTATGAACAACAGTCATAAACCAACAACCACCAAACAAGCCACCGGTGTTGGCACATATTAGGGAGGTCGCTGTGAAACTTTTATTTCAGGTTTCGAACGGTTTTGATGTAAGTGTCTAACACAACTGTGGCTATTGGAAGGTACCGTGACATCCCAACCCGGCTTGTGTTAACTGTTTGTAACGTGTTGGTGGCCCACAGATGAATTTCAGGGTTTAACTTTTCGCTAAACGATAACACCGCTTCGTTTTCGATGTGTTTAAACCATGCCAAAGCTATTTCGATTGTGGGAAGGTTGGTGAGGGTCGCTAACTGGTTGAACAACGCAACTGTAGCTTCGGTGTGGGCTGCTGGGGTGCTGGTAGGAAATAACTCAACCAACTCGGTTGTTAACCGTGCCAGTTCGTCGAGGTTGTCAGACTCAAGAAACACGGATACCAGCGAACCCCAAAACCTGGTTACAGTCTGTATCTGGTGTGGGTCTAAGATAGGGTTGGCGGTCCCCAAAAGGTTTCCAAGCCAGTTGGACACATCTTGTGTTGTGACTGTAACCGTGTTCCCGGCACGGCTTTGTAACGCTGGTGGGAGAAGAGCACGGTCGGTGGTTGTAAAAATGTAGGTCGCTGGTGTTAGTGGCTGTTCGAGTTGTTTCAAAAACCTGTCTAGGGTTCTTGGTTCGGTACGTTCCGGGTTGGCGACTACCACGATTTGGTGTTGGGTGTTCACATATTTTGTGGTGGTTTCTAGGATTGTGTTGAGCTCTTCAACCTTCCATCTGGTGTCGGTGGGTTGATGATAGCTGTAGACCCCCTCAGGGCTGTTGTGCGCTAACTGGTTGGCTACCCACTGGTTTAGGTTAGGGTCGTGACCTTCGATAACGATCAATGCTGTGCTGGGAAGAAAAGCTGCCGTGTTTTTTATTTGTTCCCATGTTTTGTTATCTAGCACAGTCGTGTAATCAACCAGGCTTGTCGATTGTGGGTGGGGTGTTGGGGTTTGCATAGCCTTAACTGTGCAGTGTTTCCAAACAGTTCAACACTAGGTGCCCACTAACTGTAACGGTTTTAGGGTTGGTTGGTAGGTACCAGTATTTCTGTGGGGTGGGCCGTGTGGGTTTCAATGTTTGGGTTAGCTAGTTGCCCGTATTGGTTTTGCCCGTTGCAGTACAGCTGGTTGTTGGTGTTTAGTTGGCATGTGAAGTAGGCACCTGATTTCACTGTTTGTGGTGTGAGTGTGCTTGACAGTTTTATTGGGGTTGTTGTTCGGGTTTCTAAAGCCATGTTGGTACCTAGCTGCCCGTAGCTGTTAGCCCCCCAACACCAAATAGTGTTGGTAGTACTTACCCCACAACTTGATACCCAACCCACTGAAACCGTACGAAATTTGTGGTTCCCTGACACTAAAGTTGGGGTTGGTTGGCTAGCTACACTGTCTTCGAAATTGGGGGTGTCGCCCAGCTGCCCATGAAAGTTTTGTCCCCAACACCACACATCTTGATCGGTGGAAACAGCACAGGTATGTAACCAGCCGGCACTGATTTGTGTGAATGTTTGGTTGGTGACAACTTTGGTGGGGACAGGGTTAGGGTTTGAGGTTTGGGTGTTTATGTTGTGACCTAGCTGTCCGTGAATATTCCAACCCCAACACCAGGTGTTGTTGTCAAAATCTTGTGCGCAGCTGTGATACGCCCCGGCCGTAACATTTTTCAAAGGCGCTGGTTGGTTTACTTTCACTGTTTGTATTTTGGGGGTGGTGGTGGCGTTGTTTAGCGGGTTTCCAAGTTGCCAATAGTTGTTATAACCCCAACACCAAAGGTCACCGTTGTTGATACGTCCACAGCCATGCCCCGCCCCTAAAGCTCTTTCGGCCCAGTGCCCTTCTGGGGGTTCTGGGACACTCAGGTCTAGAATCGGGGCGACACCTTCCTCCAAAGCAGCGTTTATCGTTTCTAGGATGGTGAGTCCTACCGTTTCCGGTTCGGTTACACACCCGCCTGGGGTTGGGCCCATAGTTGGTATGCTAACCACACACCACCCGTTGTTGGTTGTTGCTGTGAGGACCAATATTTCAGGGGTGACCACAAAACCGATTTCGTTGTTAGTGGGCCACTGGTTGGGGGTTAACGCCAAGAGGTTACCAGCTTCTACATGCGGGACGGTTGTTGCTAATATCACATCCGAAACAGCGTCTTTAACGCATGATAGTTTAACTATCTAAACACCTCGGACCTTAGCGACCTGTTATTAGAACCGGCTAGTAGGTTGGTTGGGACGTGTCAGTTTAGGTGGGGGCGAGACTAACAAACATGGTCCCCGAAGTTGGTCGACATACCTGGCTAAACACCATTGTGGGTAGTTTGGACGCTGCTTTTATGTTGAGCGAAGAGGAAATGTTTTTTGCGTCGTTGTATATACGCGATCTTCTAGATTTGTTGAACATTCCCGGTCGTACTGAACCCCGAGCATTCCCAGCGCCCATTGTGACCGAAGCGACTAGCGGTTTGTATGCCCATAGTTTAGCTGAGATACGTTCGGTGGGGTTGGTCCGCAAACCTCTCGCAGCGGGCCCTAGCGATGTGCGGGTTTCGCTCGAAGCTTGGAGGCAAGCTTTTATGGGATTGTTGCTTGTTTCCTACCCTGATTTAGCACCTAATGAACAGTTGACCGCAACGAAAGTTTTTGACGATATTCTTTTAGCGTTAGGTGTCCCAGACCGTTTAGCTACCCATTTTCCAGACACTGTAGTACGTGCCCATCTAACGGGCGCTTAACACCAAACACGTTCTTACAACCAAATCTACTGTACAAACAAAACCCATCACCCACCGTGTTGTGGGGGACACAAACTCGTTAAAAACGTTTAACGTTTGCTGCTCATCGAGCGGTTTTATATGTCTAGATCGTTGGCCTTATCTAGAACCATGTCGTGTTCGTTACGGTGCGGGTTGGCCAAAACCCCCGTACATTTTGTAGAAAGTTTTGTTTGTTAATGTCTAATGGAGGTATCTCCACTGTAGCCCAGATCTCTAAAATCTATAGGGATACAGATAAAAAACACCCAAATATTTTTGTTAGTTTGGATGCTCTTGGTCGCCCTGAGCTGGTTATGGGTGACATGTTTTTGGATGGTGTTCACCCAACGGTCACCCAACGAACCTATATTTGGCAGTATTTCGAAGGTCGTGGTTGGCCATTGACCGCGAACGAAGAAACCATTTTTGTTCGCCAGCTACGAAAAATCGCGGAAAACACTACCCAGGAACCTTCCAGAAGCGAAATCACCGCGGTTCTAAACGGGATGCGTTGCGGTCTTTCCACAACAAATTTGTTGGAACAAGTACCTGGCCTTTGTCCTTCTAAACTATATGGGGCGTACCGGTTTTTAGCGCAACAACTCCGAACGTCGTTAAAAGCTTGGGATTCGATTGTTGCGGAAAGTTCTCTTTCCAGTTTAGAAGTTTGGGGTGACAACGCCGCTAAAGTGTTACCGAGCGTTATCAACCAGATCCAAGCATATTCCGAGTTTGCTAGCACCAAACAGCTAAGCAAACGGATAACACACCTTAACAACAATATTGTGACACACGGTGTGCATGCTTTACAGGTTGAGCATTGGATGGCAACTTCTAAAAACACGATCACTAAAGCCGAGCTGGGCAGATTCCTGTATGACCCCTACCAGGTTGGGGTATGGTCGCAAGCCTATTTTCTGCCGACCAGGGTTGGTGTGCTAACCCCAACAATTGTTAACAACCTGTTAGAAAACACAGCGTCTGCGATCTGAAACATGTGTGCCAAACTAGTGTTGTACGCTCCCCAACAACTTTGACGGACGTTAGAGAAATGGGGGCAACTACCAAAGTTTCTGTTTCTATAGCGATTATCTTAGCAAGTGTCACCGGTGTGATGTGGGTGTCACACGATATTGAAAGCTGGCCCGCTAACCTGGTGTTAGGGATGATTATCTCTGGCCTAGCTTTAGGTGTGTTTTGGGGGTGGCTGTGGTCCTCCCCCAAAGTGGGTGGGTGGAGCGCAACAGCAGCCATTAGCGTTGCGTTCGGGCTGTTGTTCGGGTTGGCTAGTGTAGTTTGGTCGGTTGTTGGTGGGCGAAACACCACTTTCGAACATGTTTCCCAAATTGTTTTCGCTGCGACACTACTCGGGCTGATACCACTAGTTGTGGGTGGCCCTGGGGTTATGTTGTACCGGGTTTGGCAAAAAACCAGCACACCTTTGCGTAGATTGTTTTATAGGGACACAAACCAGAAACAACACAAAAAATAGTTGTCCAGATCGCCAGGTGGTGGCGATGCTGTGGCTATGCAGATGCAGCTTGAATGTTCACCGTCGTACACTTTGGCCTACTGCTATTTAGCTTTAGGTGAAACCGTTTATGTTGAGTCTGGTGCGATGGTGATGATGTCTGAAGGTTTAGAAGTGGCTGGTGGGGTTGGTCCTGGCGGGATTAGTAGCGCCGCGGTCCGTAAAATATTTGGTGGGCAGAACTTTATGATGGGGCGTTACAGCGCCACCCATCAAGGAGCTTGGGTAGCAGCAGCACCCCCTTATCCAGGGGATATAGCGTCAATAGATTTACAGCAAGAAACGTTCCATGTGCAACAAGGTTCTTTGTTGGCTGTGTCCGAAAATATTGATTTTGATGTGAAGTATGCTGGGGTGCGTAGCATAGTGTTACGTGAAGGGGCAACGATGCTACGCCTTTCCGGTACCGGCCAAATATTGGTAAGTTCTTTTGGTGGTTTGCAACGTTTCGATCTGGGTGGTGAAGACCGTTTAACAGTAGATACAGGCCACCTGGTCGGGTTGTCTGACACTGTAGGGTTACGGGTCGAGCCTTTATCTGGAGTTAAAACTTCAGTGTTAACCGGGGAAGGTTTAGTAGCACGCCTAAGTGGTCCTGGTACAGTGTTTGTACAAACCAGAGCTGAACAAGAGCTACGCTCATGGCTTGCACCCCATAGAGCACAACGCACCAACTAACACCCCCAACCCCATACCACCACACCCTATCCGGGAGAGGGTTCAGCTATAGGGTCTGTGTTTATGTAAGGTAGGTAGCCTACCTAACCATACTTCTTTGAACTGTGTAACGTTGGTTTTACCTAAACGCTTGTTTTGTTGCTCGACGGCAGCCATAAAACCCCAGCCCAACAAAGTGTCAACAACATGAAGGCCCACTGTGTTATTACAGGGGGCCTTCATGTTTGGTTGAACGTTTTTTAGGTTTGGGTGGGTTTAGGAAGCTTCAACTATTTGGAAGTTGTCTAAAGCCCCACTTTGAGGCGGTGTTCCACCGCTACCCCGACCAATACCGTGTAATGTTCGTCCGCCAGTGTTGGCTATTTGTCGGGTGATAGTTTCTGGTCCTCCGTTGGAAGTAACCAGGTAGTTATCCCCTACTACAGTAACTGACAGGCTGGTGGGTTGGTTGGTGGTAGCTACTGTTTCTAGTTGTGTCAGGGTACCTTCTACCATTTGTTCTAACACAAGGTCATAGTCGGTAACAGTAGAGTTTGTTACTGTTCTGGTTGAGGTGCGTTGCTGTGTTTGGTAGTAGGAAGTATTCACATAGGTACGGGTTTGGTATTCGTACCCATAGATTGGGGTGACGGATCGGTTATCTCTTTGGGTGAAATACACAAACGAGTGGTTGGGGTATCCAATGGTGGCGCAGTAGTTCATTGGGCGCCCAACTTGCGCGGCTTGAGCGGCGGTCATGTAAGCGTACTGTCGTCTTTGGGTTGCGTAGGGTCCCACAAAATCTGTTTCACCAACTTTAGAAAAGTCGGTGCAATGGTTGGACATCCCAGGACCGGTACCTTGGCTGATCCAGGCGCCTACGTTGTAACCCACGATCGTGTAGTACGAGTTGCATTCCCGGTAGCCGGCTATGGGGGTACATGAACTGGTTTGTGACCAGCCTGTCCAATACCCAGAAGGCACATACACTTGTTGGCATTGTCGGGCTGTGGTGTTGGTAGCTCCTTGTGCTTCTGCTACACAGGACGCAATGTTTGACCATGCAGACCAAGCTGACCACGGGCTGTAGGTAACTATTGGTGTGGTTGTTGTTTGGGTACGGGCTTGTACATAGTTGTTTTTGTTTTCGGCTCTGACGATTAGAGCGTCGCCGGGGGCGACCTCAGCGCTTAGCGTGACGTTTTCAATCCAGGTTTGTACAACAGCGGCCGGGTTAGTGTTGGTATCGCCGCCGTTAGCGTTTTGGCCGTTGGTTGCCCAACTACCGTTTAATACTTGCCATGGTAGCGAACCTGTGCTGGTTGTTCCTAGGGTTGGGGCGGTGCGGTTAAAATCGTCGAAGATAGTGTTGAATGGTGTCGCTGCTGTCACTAATTCTGACGGTAAAGTCATGGTCGGTCCGTGCGCTACTACCTGGTAGGTGTAGGTTTTCGCGGCTTCGGTGTTATTGTCGAACCATTGGTAGGTTTCTGGTGAGAGTGACGCTACTTCTATGTTGTCACGTAAAATTTTGTAGCCATCAAACTTTTCGCCTGAAGCTGCGCTCCAGTCAAGATGGATAGTGTCATCGATTATGCTATGTGTGACGGTGGGGGTGATGATTTGGGGTGGGCGAGGATCGTTTTGTGTGTCTTTTGGTCCTTCTAGGAGTGTGTATGACCCACAGTTGTCTTGCCAGTCGCGAGTCACCCAGGACGCATAGGTTGTTGTGGCATCCCCTATTGTTTGGGCGCACCGGTCATTGAACACTGCGGCGATCGACGCGAAACCTGCGCTGTCTATAGAAGCAACAGCATAGGAAACCCCGTTTTCAGTTCCGGCTTGTTTTTGTGTAGCAGGTGTGACCGGTGGTGTGGCGTCTAACACTACCCATTGGCTTGTAGCGGCGCTGGGCCCGCTCGGGTAGGTAGCACTTATTACTAGGTCGTTGAAAGCGTTTTCAATGTGTTCTAAGGTGAGATCGCTTTTAGTGAAAGCTGCAAGTGCTTGCGCTTCTCGTAAAACAGCCCTGATCGATTGTTCAGCGAGACGGTCACGGGACCGTTCAACAACGATACTGTAAACCACTACCGATGTGGATACCAGGACTGCTACGACCACTAGGGATAACACGATATCTAGAATGGTGAGACCTGTTTTTGGGGTGGTTGTTGCCTGGGGACGCGAAACACGTACCCGTTTTTTGTCACCCTTGGTTGTTTGAGGGGGGAAAACGTTTCTCACAAACCTGACTTTCACAAGCGTTGCAACATGTTGTATAGGTAGCTACTGTCCTTGGCTTAGACACAAAAACAAGTAGTTATTTATGGTGGTGGTTTGTTGTTTAGCTGGTTGTGAGAATAAATCAGAGGTGTTGTAACAATGCTGGTCAATGACTTCTACAACTGGCCCATCCACATCTACCAAACCAACAGGGCGGGTATCGCTTAACACGTTTTTGCGGGGTGTGATCGCGACAATGTTGGTGGGGGTTGTGGTTGTGTTGGGACTTATTATGTGGATCGTGGCCCGCCCGTCCCCCACCGATCCAGGGACCGGTCTGAACGATAATAGTGTTATTAGCGATACTAGTTTGTTACCTACACCAGATAACCCCACTAAAACCGCATCTAGTGTCGTTGCACCTACTTCTGGTTTTGAGGATGGTGACGAACCCGCAGGTGTCGCAGATGTTTTTGCGAGCCCAGAATGTGTGGCAACAATTGAAAAGTTGAACAGTTTGTTCGAGGCCCGTTACCTCAATTTTGATAGTAGCGTTGATGACAATGTTTTGGGTGCCCAGATCGGTTTAGTTGGGGAGCATTGTGGTGAGGCTGATGAACGTTTAGCGTTAACCACAGCGAAAGATTGGGCAGCGAAATCAGACGGTGATATTTCTTGGGAAGATACTGAAGCTAACCCGTCCTAGCTGGTCACAGACCGGGCCTGTTGGGTGTTAGCTGGTGTTAAACAGTTTTAGTACCCAACATTTTTGTGGCACACATCTTAAAGTCTTGTTCCCTGTAGGTTGGTGTAGCGGCGGGTTGGGTTGTGACGTTTTTCCTCTAAGGGTGTCGGTATCGCAGCAACGCTTGTGATATTGACAAACGAGGAGTTTTCTATGGGTTTAAAGGTGTGGTTTAGCACTGACCGTTTATTTGGCGGGTTTGATTGGCCCGCTTTTAAAGCTGGTGACGTTGAACAGTTGGTTTGGGTGTTGCGTAGGTGTGTGGGTGCTACGGTTGTTGTGTTGTTGTTTGGGACAGGTTCGTTTATTTTGCCTTGGGTTTCTGTTAACTCACAGATCGTAGGTTTAGACGCCCCTAACACAGCGGCACAGCAGGTTACTGTCAGCGGTTCAGTTTCCGGTTTCGGGTTGAACGCTGTTCCTTTAGTTTCGCCAGGGTTGGTCGCCGCGCAAACAAGTTTCGCTGAAGGGTCTCATGTTTGGACGGTGGAAAGTCCTGTGCCGGTAACTTCTGGGTTTCCGGTGTTAGTTACTGTTGTGGGGCTTGTGGTGGGTGTAGCGGTTGGGTTCAGCACACAACAGTGGTTTTATGTGTTGCCTGCTTTAGCTAGTGGCGTGTTGTTGTTGTGTTTGCCGGATTTACCAGCGCCTGGGGTGCTGCTTGTGTTTAGCGCAACAGCGGTTGTTTATGGGGCTGTAACCCAGATAGCTTTACTTGGGTTATTAGGCGGATTTTTAGCGTGGAAAGCCTCTACCACAGGGTCTGTTTTGGTAGCTTCGAATCTGAACTTTTTGGGTCGCCCGGCTTGGGGTGCTCAAATGTTTGGGTTGGCGTCAACAGCAATGTTTATTGTTGCTTTGTTGGTAGCTGGAACTCTTTGGTGGTCGCATCGTTTAGCGGCCCGTGATAGTGACAACCCTGGTTTTTGGGGTGTTGTCCGGCGGGCAGCTGTTGTTACGTTAGCGAACGCTCAAACCGAAGTTTCTCGTAAAAAGTTGTAGTTTTGGTTGTGTCAACATGAATATCACCTCTTTTGAGGGTGAACATGTTGGCACAACTTTTTTTGTTGCGGGCCTGTTTAGGGTTATTTCAACGGTTTCCTACACGATAGGTCGTTATGAGACGTTTCCGTGGGTTAATGTTTGTTGAGATTGTGGTGGTGTTGGGTGTCCTAAGCATTGTTGCGGTGTCTTTGATGGTCGCTAATCAAAGGTCGCTTTCCCAAGCTGAACAGTCCCGTGTTGTGTCGGTGTTGTCTGCGGTGGCGGTCGCTCAGATAAACAACTTTGGGGAGACAGGTAGTTTTGTAACAGAACCAACTAACTTTGGGGCTGTTGAAGGGGTCGGTTTGGTGATGGGGCCTGTCGTTGAGCCTGACACAGTAGGCATGTTTTTTGGGGAACAGGGCCGGTTGGGTTTAGTGATGCTATCTGAGTCGGGGGTGTGTTTCGGCCAAAACGTTGTGGTAGAACATGGTGTTGTTGGCCCGGTTGAACGTTTAGGGGCCGAGGTGTTATGCGACCCTCAAAGCATACCTTTTTCTTGACGTGGTTTGGCAGCTTTTTGGTTTCGGGTTAGGGCTGTGGGTCGTATGTTAGGGTGAGTTCGATTATTGGACGCTCATCTGGTTCCGAAGACACGAACCTTACTGTGACGGGCCGGTTGTGGTCATCTAGTTCTAGTTGTGTTTCTTTGATCCCGGTAACGATTGTTTTGATAGCTTCCGGGTCATATACCCGTGTAGGGTCTCGGTGTTCCAACACTTTTTCTATGTTAATGTTAGAGGTGTAGCCCTTTGGTGTGGCTGTTGTGTTTTGGGTTGTGACAGCTAGTTTGTTTAGGAAGTTACACAGGTTGTGGTCGGCTAACACTTCAACGACAATCCAGGATTGCGGGTTTTGTTTGTCAAATTCGATTTTAGTGGTTGGTACCGGGTCGTTGTTGGCGTAACGCTTAAATGTGCCGTCACATTTTGTGGGGTTGATGTCGCCTTGTTCTACTAGAGCTAGTTTGTCACCGTCCCAGACATGCAGCGAGATTTGTGTCGCTGTCTGTTTTTGGAGGGTGGTCCCTGCGTTGTCCCAAACCGGGTCGGTTTCTATATGGGTTTTGGGGTTGAGTGTGGCCCATACAAACATTGCTGCGATGCTGGTGGTGATAGCTAGCAACGCTATCCAAATGTAGGCTGGTATTTCGGGTTGGTTTGGGTGTTGGTCCATATCGCCAAAGGTGTGTTGTGTTGCAAGTTTCGCAACTAGCTGTCTTTGGTGTGTGTCCAGGGTTTTGTTGGTTTTTAGGGTTCGAAGTCGGTGAAGTGTTCTTCTGGGGTTGTGATGTCACATTGGGTGTGAGCGTCGGGGGTTTCGGTGTCTAGGAGATACATGCAGTCGTCTTCAATGTCGGTGTTTTTGTTGCGGTTTTGGTGGCGGTGGGCTGTGTTTTTGGCGTGGGTTTTGAGTTGTTTAGCTCGGGCGGTTTCGTTTTTCCGGTCTTTTTCGATTTGGTCGATTTGGGTGTTTCGTTGGCCGGTTAAAAGGAACACTAGGTCACCGAACGAGGGGTGTATTTGGGTTGTGTCTATGTGTTGTTCCCGGTCAACTATTTGTGAGATTAGTTGTGTTTTTTCGGCTAGGATTTCAGCGTAGCGGTCATCTATTGTGCCGTTGGTGCTGGTGGCGTGAAGGTAGATGATATCAACATTGTTGGTTTGGTTTAGCCGGTATACTCGGGCTTCGGCTTGGGCGAGCGCAGCTGGGTTGTACAGGTAGTCGCAGGTGATCCAGGCGGTGCCTGTGGGGGAAAGTGTTAACGACTCGGCACAGGATTGTAAGGTGCCGATGAACACGTCAACTTTGGGGTTTGTGTGGAACTGTTTTTCTGCGTCTAGTCGTTCCGCTACGGTTGATGAGCCCCAAATGCCAACGGTTCCTAGCCCAGCGGTTTGTGCTTGTTGTTGGAGTTCTTTCCAGGTTTGCCGGTTGGCGGTGAATAGGACTGTTTTGCGGCCCATTTGAGCGAACTCGGCTGCTAGGTCGATAGCGGTTTCTACTTTGGGGTTTGGGCCTGGGACACCTGCTGCGGATGGGCAGGAAACGATTTGTCTCATTTTCATGAGTTTCGCGAAGATATGGATCCGGGTTGTTTCGTTGTTGTCGAGTTCTTCTTGGGCTTCGTTTTGTAACGCTTCGAGGGCTTGGCGTTGGTTGGGGGTGAGTGGGACCAGGACCCGTCTTACTGTTTTGCCGGGTAGTTTCACACCGGTGTCACCTATTTTTCTGCGTACCATCATGGTCGCTAGGTGTTCTGCTACTGCTTCGAGCGGGTCTCCGGGGTAGATGTCGGCTAGGTCTTTGCGGGTTGCACGTGGTTTCCATTCTCCTGGGTTTAGGAATGCCCCGATGGGTAGGAGGTCTTCTACTTTGTTTTGGAGGGGGGTTCCTGATAGTCCTATTCGTTGGGGTATTGATGCAGCAAGTTGTCGTAACGCTCTTGAGCGTCGCGAGTTTGGTGACGCGATTCTTTGTATTTCGTCTGCTATTAGCCCACTAAAAGGTATTGTTTCTAGTAGCTCGGTGAAGGCGTGGAGACGGTCATAGGAAATGATGATGGCGTTGTGTTGTTGGGACGCTATAGTTTCCCACGCTGTTTTTGGGGGGTCTGACGCTAAATAATAGGTTTGACCTATTTCTTTTAGTTGGTGGTCCCACGTTGAGAATGCTGCTAGGGGCGCTACGACAAGTAGTGGCCAGATTTTTAGGTGTTCTACTAGTGCGAGGCTAACGGTTGTTTTACCAGATCCCATGTCTCCTGCTAGGAGCACTCCGCCGCTTGTTTCTAAGATTTGGAGTCCTCGGGAGGCGTCTTTGGCTTGGAACGGGTAGAGGGTCCAGGGCCAGTTGGGCGGTGTTTTTACGGCTGCTGGTTTTTGTTGTAGTTGCCTTATTTTCTTTTGTAACTGTGGTGATAGGTCGATTCCTGTTTGGGTGGTTAGGTGGTGGCCGGCTAGTAGCGGCATCCGATATTTTCCGGTGCCGGGTTCTCCTGCGTAGGCAAGGGCTGGGAGTCCTAGGTTTTCTAGAAGGTCGGGTTGGGTGGTTTGTATTTGGATAGCTGTGCCTGCTAGTCCGGCTACCGCAAATTTGGTGTTGGCGGTGTCTAGTTTTTGTGTTACTAGGTGTCGTGCGTCAGGGTCGATATTTATCGGTATTTTTAGGGCAATGATCGCGGTGACTGCTGTCCAGGGGGCGTCTCTGACTTGTAGGTGGTGGGGCCATTTTTTTGATGCTGCTAAAAGTCTCCGTGATTTTTTGTATACGTGGAGTGGGGGTAGTCCTAGGGTGTGGGCCCATTGGGTGCGAGCCACGGCGAGGGTGGCGGCATCTAATGTGATTTTGGCGGGGGGTCGTACTGTTAACAGTTTTGCTAGGTGGCTTGTTGGGAAGATTGTTTTACGTCCCCTTGTTTGTGTTGGGGGACCTATGATGGTTGTTAACCAGTGCAGTGTGCGTTCTGTGTTTCCACCTAGGACCGCTATTGCTTCATAGGGTGAACGTAGATATATGTCGATGTCAATGTTTGGCGGCGCAGCGAACAGTTCTGTTTGTTGTTCGTTAAGGCTTTGTTGGGCTTTACGGGTCCGTACAGATATTGATGTTTCAAAATCGAGGGGTAGCTGCCCTTGTACCATCCAAAGTCCTGTTGTTGTGTTGGTGTGAGGGTTGTGTGAGGGGTTTTAGGTAGCGTCGCCCCGCTGTCTAGGAGTGTTGAGGGCTGGGTTGGGCTGGTTAGACACTGTTGTTTTTATGGTGTCACCAAATGTTGACGGTGTTAATGTACACAAAAGTAAAATACGGTCCCCGTTTCGATATCCGGGTGGGAAAAGTTGGTTAGCACCGCAGATAACCCAATGGGTTGGGTCTTTTGGTGGCCCGCCATCAGTGTTTGTTGATTTGTTTGGTGGTGGGGGGTCTGTAGCGTTGTTAGTAGCAGAGCAACGTCTCGCTCAACGTGTATTGTTGGTGGAGAAAGACCCTGAAGTGGCAGCGGTGTGGCACACAATTATTTATGGGGATTTTGAACGGTTTGCTTGTGAGATTGAACGGTTCAAGCTGAGTGTTAACACTGTTGATACGGTGTTAGGTTCAGATCCTGGGGATAGGTTTGGGTTGGCGTTTCGTACGATTATCAAAAACCGGGTTAACTATGGTGGGGTGTTAGCTCCTGGCGCTGGTCGGATTGGTTCGGGTGAGAACGGTAGGGGTTTATCTTCTCGTTGGTATCCCGATACTTTAGCGAAACGGGTTCGTGAGATTGGCAGTTACCGGGATCGGGTCTGTTTTTTAGAAACTGACGCTTTTGAAGTGCTGCCAGCGTTAAACGATGTGGCGGATGTGTTGTTTTTTGTTGATCCTCCGTACAGTGTCGGCGGGAAAAAAGCTGGTAGGCGACTGTACCGGTATCACGAGTTAGACCATGACGAGTTGTTTTTACGTCTCGGTGGTTGCCGGGGAGATTTTTTGATGACATATGACAACAGTGTGGAGGTGAAACAACTTGTGCAACGTCACGGTTTGGTGTGGCGGGAGGTTGTTATGCGTGGTAATCGTAATGTTAGAGACCGTGAGTTGTTGATTGGGCGAAAGTTGGGTTGGGTGGTCTAGGTGTTTAGCTGGTTGGGATCATGAAAAAGGGACAGAAACTTTCAGCTAGTTTCTGTCCCTTTTTGGCCCTTATAATATTATAGGGGTGTGTTTATTTGGTTAGCAGGTTGTGTAGTTCGGCGGAGTTGATGAAGAAAGCAATGACGCTTTGACGACTCATGTTGCCTTGGTTAATAGCTGCTAGCCAGTAGTTGTAGCCTGCCGTGTCTGCTTGACGGGCTAGAACGTTGTTGTATAGGAAGGTGAGTAGTTCCGCTGTGGAGAGTTCTCCCAGGGCAGCACGTCCTTCCATGGAGCTGAGGAACCCTTGGACAGTTTCTTGGGGGGTAAGGTTCTGGTTTTGCCAGTATGCCATACCTGCTTGGTCTCCTACCCTGGAAAATAGTCCTAGGTAGAGCCTGGTCAAGAACCCTGTTGGGGTGTTTTCCGCAGCGGTTTGTGGGGCGCTAACCCATTTTTGTAGGGCTTTTTCGATAGGAGTTGCCTGGGTTTCAGTAGTGTCCTCTTCTACACTATCGTCGTCGCCAGTACCTTCATCGCCGGTACCTTCGTCACCGGTACCTTCGTCACCGGTACCCTCGTCACCGGTACCCTCGTCGCCAGTACCCTCGTCACCGGTACCTTCGTCACCGGTACCTTCGTCACCGGTACCTTCGTCACCGGTACCTTCGTCACCGGTACCTTCATCGCCAGTACCTTCATCGCCAGTACCTTCATCGCCAGTACCTTCATCGCCAGTACCCTCGTCACCGGTACCCTCGTCACCGGTACCCTCGTCACCGGTACCCTCGTCACCGGTACCTTCATCACCGGTACCTTCATCGCCAGTACCCTCATCGCCGGTACCTTCATCGCCAGTACCCTCGTCGCCAGTACCCTCGTCGCCAGTACCCTCGTCGCCAGTACCCTCATCGCCAGTACCCTCATCGCCAGTACCTTCGTCACCGGTACCTTCGTCACCGGTACCTTCGTCGCCAGTACCTTCGTCGCCAGTACCCTCGTCGCCAGTACCCTCGTCGCCGGTACCTTCATCGTCGCAGGGTTCCTCTGGTGGTGATTCCTCGCACTCGATGGGGTCCGGGTCTGGTTCATCAGCGTAGGCTGTTCCCATCGTTGTGATGGGTGCTGCAAAGATCGCAGCGGCGGCGGTTATACCCGCGAGTGTTTTGCGGAGGTTTGGGTTCATATTATCCCTTTTTGTTTGTTGGTTGATACCTGAAGTGCTTTGATACTCCAGGGTGTTGCTGTTGGCGCCAAGGGGCTCGTTAATGGAAAACCGTTAACTAGTTAGGTTTTGGATTAGTAGAGCTGGTTCGTGCCATATTTGTGTGAGGGTTACACCTGCTTTGAGTTGTATCCCCACTAACATTGCAAACAACACAACAACTAGAAGGTACATGCCAGCGTTGCTGGGATGTCCTTTTTCTCGGGATGTCCGAGTTCTTTTTTGTGTAGTTGTCGTTTGCATGTCTAACACATAGGTGCTGGATTCAAAACAACAACTTAGAAGGGGGGTAGAAAGACGGGTTGTTTTAAATATCTAGTTTTTTGTGGTCAAAAAGGTTAGAATTTTCGGAGATGTAGTCTCGTCGGGTTTTGGGGTTGTTGCCCATGAGGTCTTCAAATAGTTGCGCTGTTTTTTCGGCGTCTTTTAAAGTTATGCGGCGTAGCATCCTTGTTGAGGGGTCTAGTGTTGTTTCTGCTAACTGGTCGGCGTTCATCTCTCCAAGGCCTTTGAAACGTTGGACGTTGTCTGAGAGTTTTATGCCTGCGGTTTTCAGTTGTTGTTCTTTTTCTGTGCGGTCTTGGTCTGTGAAACAGTAAATGTTTTCTTTAGTTTTTTGGGTTTGTAGTCTGTATAGGGGTGGTACCGCAGCGTAGATGTGCCCGTGTTCTATTAGGGGTCTTAGATATTTCCAGAACAGTGTTAAAAGAAGGCTACGTATGTGGGATCCGTCTACGTCAGCGTCGCAGAGGATAATGATTTTGTTGTAACGAAGGTCTGCGAGGTTGAAGTTCGTACCTACCCCGGCACCGATTGCGGATATCACAGCGGCACATTCTGCGTTGTCTAGCATGGCTTTTTCGGTGGAGCGTAGAACATTCAAAATTTTGCCTCGTAAGGGTAGGAGGGCTTGGTGTTGCGAGTTTCTGGCTGCTAGCCCGGTTCCCATTGCAGAGTCACCTTCTACTATTAAAAGTTCTGCTTCTGGGGTGCCTACATCCCGGCAGTCTTTTAGTTTGGTGGGCAGACTTGCTGTTTGTAACGCTGTTTTGCGTCGGAGTAGGTCTCGTTTGTTACGAAGGTCTCTTCGGTTTCGAGCCGCTGTAACAATTTTTTGGTAGCTGGTTTTTATTTGCCGCTGGTTTTTTGGTTTTGTGGCCCAGTCGATCAGGAACTGTTCTACTAGAGTTGCTACCAGGTTTGTGATCTGTGGTGTGCCAAGCGTTTCTTTAGTTTGGCCTTCGAACTGTGGTTCTGGGAGCACAACACTAACAGCGGCGTGTAACCCTTCAAAGATGTCGTCTTTGGTTGGGGTTTCTTCCCCTGTTTTCAACAATTTTAGTTGTGTTAAACTTTTCTGGACTCCTCGGGTCACGCCCCGTTCAAAGCCTTGTATGTGGGTACCGCCTTTGGGGGTGGCTACAACGTTCACGAAGCCTTGTATGTTAGGTTCATAGCTGTTGTTCCAAACTAACGCTATGTTTATATGTAACGGTCGTTCTAGCTCAACGGTTTCTGTTTCACCAGTGTCAGGGTCAGTGTGCGGTACTATTTCTTTGAATGTGGTATCACCACTGATCTCTATCGGTTTTGATAGGGTGGTGTTCCCAGCTTGTGTAGCAACCATGTCGATGAGACCACCGGTAGAGACAAACTTGGTTTGTGTTGGTGGGGTTTGACCAGTGTGCCGGTTTTCTAAGATAAGGGTGAGTCCTGGTATCAGATAGCTGGTTTGTTGTAACCGGGACCCGATAGTTTCAGGGTTTATAACAGCCTCAGGGGTGAATAGTTTCGGGTCAGGCCAAAACCGGATAGTAGTCCCTGTTTTTTTGGTTGCCGCTGCTTTTTTGGTGACAGGTTTGGTGGTCGGCACAAACTTGTTGTTTTTGTAGATGCCAGGTTCACCGTGTTTGAAACTGATTTTAGTTTCTTTACCATCTCGGGTAACGGTAACATCTAGCCGTTGTGCTAGAGCGTTGACAACAGCTAAACCTACCCCATGTAACCCCCCAGAGATTCGGTAGCCGGCACCCCCAAATTTTGCGCCAGCATGCAACCTGGTTAACACAAGTACCACCCCGGACAGACCTGTTGTAGGTTCAATATCGACCGGGATACCACGACCCTGATCAGATATTTCAATAGAGTTATCAGCATGTAACGTTACCTGGATTTTGTCCCCAAAACCAGCTAGCGCCTCATCAACAGCGTTATCAACAAGTTCCCACACACAATGGGTTAACCCTTTAGAATCGGTGGAACCAATATACATCCCAGGACGTTTACGAACAGCGTCTAAACCTTCTAAAACCTGTAAATCTTGTGCCGTGTAATCTTCGCCCATCAACTGTTTTCCTGGTATGTAACACACTTGCCTGCAATACCCGCATCATCGGAACAACACCCCACCCCAAACACAACCCCACCGCTACCCCTGCGCGCCCCGAGGTTGTAACCACACAAAAGAAACGCTTCTTTAAGAAGTTGGTCGCATATACCAACCGGTTCTAAAACCAAGACGAGACACACAACCTGAACGTTGTTACCTCCCCACCAGCATCAAAGGTCTCCCCCACTATTAAAAACAAACAAAGGAGACCCTCTTATGGGGATTGAAGATGTGCTACTACAACAACTATTGACGGTAGCGGCCCAAACCGCTGTAGACCTGCAGAGGGGTGATGTTGAATGCGGTGAAGCACTCAATTACCTCGTCTCAGGTCTAAAACGATTGGCGAGCACTGTAGAAGGGGCTATGGTGCTAGTCCAAAACTCCAACCACATTGCTGAGGCCCTGATCGACCTCGGCCCCGTAGTTGGGGGACGTATCGCAACACATGTTGCGGAACATGCGGAGGCGCCTTTGAGCGCCACCGTATTTCGGGACGTTTCTAATATGATGAATATTACAGAAACTGTCTAATGTGTTTGTTGGGAAACTATGTTTCACACGTCAAGGTGTGCCATAGTTTCCCAACTTTTGTTTTACCTCTCTGTAACAACCACACAACAACCCTAAGAGACACACACGACAGGGTTGTGTGGTGTTGTGTAACCAACCGGAGAAACCATTAAACGTCAGGTGTTGGGCTGTGGTTTTTAGATGGCAACAGACACAGTTACAAGTATGGTACGTGACACGATTGATGGGACACAACCAATGCTTCTAGCGGTTGATGGTAACTCTTTAGCCCACCGGGCATACCACGCCTATAAACAACGGATTGGGGAATGGTTTAAATCTGAACAAGGAGACCCGTTGTGGGCTGTCTATGGGTTTTGGGCGTTACTTGTAGGGATTTGTAACAAAGTACAACCCGACCGGATTTTGTTAGGTTTCGACGATCCTGGTTTTAACCGTCGTAAAACCATCCACCCAGACTATAAAGGACAACGACCCCCCAAACCGGCAGATCTTGTTTCACAACTAGAAGCGATCCAACAGTTAGGACGTGACCTTGGATTGCATGTTGTGATGCTGGACGGTTGGGAAGCTGACGATGTGGTTGGTTCAGCAAGCACACAAGCCAAAACACATGGCTGGCGTAGCATTGTCGCTACTTCCGATCGGGACGCCTACCAACTGGTAGATACCAACACCCGGTTACTCCGGTTAGGGTCCGGTTTAGCTAACGCCACGTTCATGGACCCTGACACCATCACAAAAGAAACAGGGGTAACCCCGTCCCGCTATGTCGAATACGCTGCGTTACGAGGAGACGTGTCCGACAACCTGCCAGGAGTAGACGGGATCGGCCCAAAAACCGCTTCGAAAGTAGTAAACCATCTCTCAGTGTTCGACGCTGTGAAACACCCCGAAATAGTATCCGAAATATTAACAGTTAAACAAACAAAACTGTTCAAGAAACAAACCGGACGTGTAGAGCTCAACCTTGACTTGATGCAAATCCACACCAGCCTCGACTGTCAGCTAGAAAACACGTCACCCACTAAAACCGGTAACGAAATAGTTGAAGTGTTTAACCGTTGGGAACTACCCACCCTTGCAAGCCGTGGAGCAGAAACATTCTCCACCACCCAACCTACACACTACCGGAACAACGATTTAGCATACTACGACTCGTTCTAACCACAGACCCCCCAACCAGCAACAACACAACCTGGCCCTGCTCTAAAACAGTGTCATCAAGAACAACACCACAACACCCACACAACCTACCCTATACAGGTACACCCGCACCTGTAGGAGGGGCACCACAGAAACAAGTCGCAGCAGTACCCCCCCTATATGGGTCCTATTATGTTACGGTTCGACCACTTTCACTGGTGTAAGCTGCTCGGCGGTGTTCCCGTTCCCTAACCGACCGTTACTACCATCGCCCCAGCAGTAGGCATCGCCAGTTGCGGTTAGAGCACACGAGTGGCTATTGTCAGCGCTGACAGATCGGAATTTGTGGTTACCAGAGACTTTCACTGGTGTAGTTTGCTGGGTGGTGTTCCCGTTCCCTAACCGACCGTTACTACCAGCACCCCAGCAGTAAGCATCGCCAGTTGCGGTTAGCGCACATGAATGATAATCACCTGCGGCGATTTCCTTAAAACTGTGGTTACCTATCACTTTGGTCGGGCTGATCCGTCGGGTGGTGTTCCCGTTCCCTAGCTGACCATTGTCGTTTTGGCCCCAGCAGTATGTGTCACCATCTGTGGTGAGCGCACAAGAGTGATGGGCGCCAGCACTGATGGACACAAAACTGTGGTTACCTGACACTTTGACTGGTGTGGTCTGGTTGGTGGTGTTTCTGTTCCCTAGCTGACCATTGTCGTTTTGGCCCCAGCAGTATGTGTCACCATCAATGGTGAGCGCACATGAATGATAATTACCTGCGGCGATTTCCTTAAAACTGTGGTTACCTGACACTTTGACTGGTGTGGTCTGTCGGGTGGTGTTCCCGTTCCCTAGCTGACCACTACCATTGAATCCCCAGCAGTAAGCATCGCCAGTTGCGGTTAGCGCACACGAGTGGGAAGCACCTGCGGTGACAGATTGGAATTTGTGGTTACCTGACACTTTCACTGGTGTGGTCTGGTTGGTGATGTTCCCGTTCCCCAACTGACCACTAGTACCGTTGCCCCAGCAGTATGTGTCACCGTCTGTGGTTATCCCACACGAGTGGGTAGTGCCAGCGGCCAGGCCAACAAAGCTGTGGTTGCCCGACACTGTGGTCGGTGTGCTCTTGTTGTTGTTTGTGCTCCCTAACTGGCCGCTACTACCATTGCCCCAGCAGTACGCGTCACCATCTGTGGTGAGCGCACATGAGTGAGCAATGCCTACAGCGATTTGTGCCCAAAACCCCAGATCAGGTTCTGGCTCAGGTTCCGGTTCAGTAGTAGTTGTAGAAGATTCGGGTTCTGTTGTTGCTGGTGGTTCCGGCTCAGTGATGTTGTGACTCTCGATGCTGATACCTGATATTTGTTGGTTGGTTACAGCCTCAGCCGGAGTGTTTTCACCGATACCGTCTAGGTTGGTGACACAGCCGCCTTGTATGGTTCCCGTGTGTGGGGGTGCTGTTACTACACATGCTCCGTCGTCTAACGGCACAACCATCAATAAAGTGTTGAGAGAACGGGAAAAGGTGAGCTCGGAGACCTCAGGCCAAGCATCGACCTCTATAACCGCTATTCCACTATTATCAGCGAAAACTCCAACAACCCCAGCAGCTTGGGCTGGTGGCCAGTCTTCTAACGCGCCCAGCACAGCGTCTAGCCCAGCTTGGGTGTCCCAACGCTCTGCCCCCGATATGGCTAGCAAAGCTTGAGCTTCACGCACCACCGATTTGAGTGCGGCGAGTTCTGCATGTTCACGGGTTTTAACAAACACATGCTGAAACGACACAAACGCTGAAAACACCAGAAGGGCCCCAACAACCAACCCCAATATGATCTCTACAAGAGTTAAACCCCTACTAACATAAACATTGGTCGGGTTGGTGGATTTTGGGGTGGATGGTGACATGGGGGTTTATTGTCCCCCCACCCCTCTCAAATAACTAGGAACCGGCTGGAGGGTCCAGCAGGGGTTTGTTGGGTGATCTCTTTGGCAGCTTCGGTCATGTTTAGGTGTGGGTGGTGTAGCGGCATGTTGGAAAGGAGTAAACAATATGCCGCTACACCAGATTTGTTATGCAACAGGTGTTAGCCGGTTTGGGGTAACTCTATGTCACTCTCAGCCGCTAGAGGGGCTGTGGGTCGTGTTGCTGCTGTGACTTGTGCTGCTATTTCGTTTAACACTGTGGGGTTGTCTTGTAAAAACAGTTTAGCGTTTTCGCGGCCTTGGCCGAGTTGTTCCCCTTGATAGGTGTACCAGGAACCGGCTTTGTTGATGATACCTAAATCTACCCCAACATCAAGCAACGAGCCTTCTTTGCTGATACCTAGACCGTACATGATGTCAAACTCGGCTTGTCTGAACGGTGGCGCTACTTTGTTTTTCACGATTTTGGTTCGGGTACGGTTCCCGACGATCTCTACCCCATCTTTGATGGCTTCTACTCGTCGAATGTCGATACGTACTGACGAATAAAATTTGAGTGCCCGGCCGCCAGGCGTTGTTTCTGGGTTGCCGAACATGACCCCAATTTTTTCGCGTAACTGGTTGATAAAGATACAGACGGTTTGGGTTTTGTTGAGGTTAGCGGTGAGTTTGCGTAACGCTTGGGACATTAGCCGGGCTTGTAGCCCGACATGGGATTGCCCCATTTCGCCTTCGATTTCTACTTTCGGGGTGAGCGCTGCGACCGAGTCGACTACTACAACGTCTATAGCGCCGGAACGTACCAGCATGTCCGCTATTTCTAGGGCTTGTTCCCCAGAGTCGGGTTGTGAGATTAACAACTCGTCGATATCTACCCCGATTTTAGCGGCGTATACGGGGTCCATAGCGTGCTCTGCGTCAATGTAGGCACATACCCCGCCTAGTTTTTGGGCTTCGGCAACAACATGCATAGCTAACGTTGATTTTCCAGAGGATTCTGGACCGAAAATTTCGGTTACCCGTCCACGTGGCAACCCGCCTACACCTAAGGCTATGTCTAGCGCTATTGACCCGGTGGGAACAGATTCGATGTGCATCGATGTTTTGTCTCCCATTTTCATTACGGCACCTTTGCCGTGTTGTTTTTCGATTTGGGTCATCGCTGCAGCTAATGCTTTTTCTTTATCCATCAAACCTGCTTTGGTAGAAACAACTATCACACCTTGGATAGCTGCACGTCATGTGTATGGGCGGGGTGAAAGACCGGTTTAGTTACACACAGTCTTTCTTTGATACAGCTCTATAGTGCCCAATGTTTGAGAAGCGCCACACGTTGGAACAAAAATGTTGAGAGGCTGCCCACCACCCACATCTGGTAGACAACAACAGCTAGTTATCCGGGTTGGTGTTCTGTACCAAAACTACTGTAACAACCTGTCCCGTGTGTTAGTTGTTGCCTTCCCACAACTCTAGAGTTTGATGTGGGAAGTACCTGTTTCTGACACTAATGCTGGTTCATTTGGTGTCTGGGCTGGTTTGGGGTTTTGTGTTTGTTGAGCCGGTAAGTCCTAGTTTTTGTTGGTTAACGTTTCATAGACGTCTTTGCCGTAAGAACTTTCCAGGTCTTTCGCGAATGTTTCTTCATCTAGGATCGCTTTAAAAATATCGGCGTTGGTGTCCATCCGTGTGAGGACTATGTTCATAAATTTTTTGGTGAAAACAACCATGAAACTTTCGAAGCTGTTTGCTTTAGCAGCGGCTTGTATCTCAGGGTCGTTTTCCCAGTCTCTTTTGAACTGTTCAAAAAGGAGCACATCTGTTAGGGACAGGTTCATCCCGAACTTTTCGTTCAAACGGTTTATGATCACGGAAAGACGGTCTAGTTCGGGGTCGGTGGTGCTGGTCGCCCCGTTTCCTGGGTAAACGATCAGAGGGTCAACTTCATCGTTGTTGGTGATGAGTGACACATCAAAATCGCCTTGTTTTTCGATACGGAGATGGGTTAGTTCTACTTCGGATCCGAGGTCTAACGCTCCGTCCCCGTCGGGGCGGGGCAGGTTTGTTACGAACGATTTTATAAAAACGTAAAGCTTTTCTAGGTCTTGGTCGGTCCAGGTAGCTATCTGGGTGAGGAACCCGTAGGCCCGGATAAACGTGTCAGCGTCGGAGCGGAACTGTTCTTGGCTGGTTTTGTTGAGTGCTACGAACCGGGTGAGTGGTGTTTCTAACGCTTTGTAGAGAGCAGCATTGGTTTTGTGTTCATTTACCGCTGTTTGGTAAAACACGTCCCAGTAGTGGTCTACTTCTGTGTTGTTGAACACCTGGTGGGAATACAAGTCGTTTTGGTAGGTGTAAAGGGTGTTAGCATCAACAGGTTCTACAATGGTGGTATCGAACCAGGGGCGGAACGAATCCGCGATGGAGGTGGCGGTGTTACGAAAATCTAGTACGAACGGGGTTGGTTTGCCGGGGTGGATCCGGTTTAGCCGGGCCAGGGTTTGTACAGCGTTAACACCTTCTAGTTTTTTATCGACATACATAGCAAGTAGCAGTGGCACATCAAACCCGGTCTGATATTTTTCTGCGACGATCATTACTTGATAGTCGTTGGGGTTAAAAGGCAGGTCGCCTTTGAACCGGGCAGCGGTTTCTGATTCTGGATGTTTGTTCATCGCAGCTTCAGTGAAACTGTTGGATGGGTCGTCAGGGTCTACCACAACCCCTGAGAAGGCTACTAGTGCTTTAGTGTCGGATATGTGATGGTCAGACAGGTACCGGTCGATTGCTTGTTTCATGCGCACAGCATGTAAACGTGATGAGGTCACTACCATTGCTTTGGCGTGGCCACCGATTTCGTTGCGTACATGTTGACGGTAATGGTCAACGATTACTTTGGCACGCATCCCCAGGTTGTGGGGGTGGAGTTGGATTGTTTTACCTATAGCGCTGGACGCTTTGTGTTTTTCAACTTCAGGGTCGTTATCACTGGTTTGTTTCACCCGCCAATACACCTCGAATGTTGTGTATTGTTTTAACACGTCAAGAATGAAACCTTCTTCTATTGCTTGACGCATCGGATAGGTGTGAAACGGCTGGGGTTTACCGTCCGAGCCGGGGGTACCGAACAGGGCCACAGTTTTAGCTTTGGGTGTAGCTGTGAAAGCAAAAAACGACAGGTTTTTTTGGTTGCCCCGAGCTGCTAAAACTTCAACAAGTTTATCTTCACCCGACAGGGGTTCCCCAGCTTCTTGTTTTTCGGCTTGTGTTAAACGGGCTTCTTCCGATTTTTTACCTAACACACTTTTCAAATCGGACGCAGCGGCACCGGTTTGTGAGGAGTGTGCCTCATCAACAATCACCGCATAGTTTTTTTGGCCTACCCCAAGGTGTTTATCTACAAACGAAAACGTTTGTAAAGTACAAATAATGATTCGGGCCGTGGTTGTTGCTAACGCTTCTGAAAGTTTTTTTGATTTCGACGATGTAGCATCATCGATCCTGCGAACTACTCCAGGGGTATGATCAAACTGGGCAACCGTTTTTGACAGCTGGTCATCTAACACCCGCCGGTCGGTGATCACAATCACTTTTTCAAACACCGGGTTGTCGAGCTCGTCGTGTAACACCGATAAACGGTGAGCGGTCCAAGCGATCGTGTTTGATTTCCCTGAACCAGCAGAATGTTGAAACAAATATTTGTGGCCCACGCCATGTGTATAAGCATGGGTTTCAGCGGCCCGTACAGCGTCCCATTGGTGGTAACGGGGAAATATTATGGTGCCGGTTGGTTTCCCGTCATCACCGATTTCGGTGTGTATAAACCGGTGGATAAGGTCTAAGAACGCGTGTCGTTCCCAAACCTGTTCCCACAAATAGGAGCTTCGGTGACCTGTTGTGGATGGCGGGTTGCCTTTGTGCCCGTCATAGCCTTGGTTGAATGGTAAAAATGTTGTTTCACGGCCTTTGAGACGTGTTGTCATAAACACTAGATGCGGGTCAACAGCGAAGTGGGCTACCGCTCGTTTCGAGAGAAACAAGTTTTTAGGGTCACGGTTTTCCCGGTATTGTTGTTTAGCATCTTCAACACTTTGACCGGTCAACAGGTTTTTCAGTTCAACAGTTACTACTGGTAACCCGTTTACCCATAGCACCACATCTAACGTGTTTTTCTGGTCTGATGTGTAGCGTTGCTGGCGGGTTACAACCAACCGGTTTGCTTGATACAGGTCAGTTAATACCGGGTTTTTTGTGGAGGATGGTTTCGGGTAACACAACACGAACCGTTGCCCCCAACCTTGGATACCTTTACGTAACACATCTATAGTGCCACGCCTGTCAATTTCGGATGTGAGTCGTTTAATAAACTCGGACCCTGTTTTTTGGGGGTCGCTACCAAAGTTGGTTGTTAGTTGGTTCCAAGCGTCGGGTTGGGTGGTTTCTATAAAATCGAGTAGTTCGTTGGTATCTAAACCGGTTTTCAGGTCGATGTTGGAAGCTGCCCCAAGTTTCCAGCCGTGGTTAACTAGCCCTGAAACAACGTCGTCTTCGAAATGGATTTCTTTAGATTTTACGGTCATGTGATCTCCAACTCGCCCGTCACCGCTGCTGTGATCAACGCCTGTCGATGTTCTCGTAACAGACCGATCTGACGTCGCATCTTTTGAACTATTTCACTTATGCGGGCAGTTTCGGTGTCAAGAAAATCTACAATTGCTTGCTGCTCGTGACGTGGGGGGAGCGGAACTCGCTGGTCGAGAAGATCAACCGAACTGAGATGTTTGACGGTTGTAGCGTAAGTCAATAGGTTGATGTGTCTAAGGGGCAGATCAATCATGTACATTAGGTAGCGTTGATCCAATTCACCAACGGCACGAAGTCTACATAAGCGCTGGTTCAGTGCTGCGGGTGGCCCCTTCCAGACTGCTGAATTAAAATCACCGTCCATCCCGACAAGCAGGTCACCCCTTTCAACGAGGACCTCCTGCGGCACGGGCCCGTCATACTTCGTCTCTGTATCTGCTTTACCAAGATCTCGAATCCGAATTAATGGGACTCCAGTGTCACCAAAGCGTCCAGAGTCGAACGCCCATCCGTTTGTAAGTTTTACAAGATCTTTCAACCGGGCAGTTGCCCAACCATTCGGGGGTTGCCCTCGCCACCAGCCCCGATCAAATGCGCACCCACCTCTAGTAGAAAAGTTCATGTTTAGGTTACGAGTTGCAGAACCTCGGTAGTTGGTCTCTCCTAAAACTGTGCCGGTAATTAGAACTTGTTGCCGCTCTTCAAGCAGTTCGATTAGCTGCTGTTTCGTGCTTATGAGTTTGTCAATACGTCCTGTTTCTACGTCCAAATAATCCGCTACCAGGCGTTGCTCTGCTAATGGTTTCTGCTGAATGGGGACTTGTTTCAGGTCCTCCCAACTAATGTCGAACTGGGACGGAGGCATAAATTTCGAAATTCGTGTTAGCTCCGCTAGATACGGTGTGCTTCTGAATAGATAATGTAAATAGCGGGGTTCAAACGAAGATGCACACTGGCATACAAAATATGCTGGGCTGACAATCCCGTGGTATTTACTGAAACCAAAACCGCCTTGCCAAGTCCGCAGCTTATTAAAAACAATGTCGCCTGGTTCTACCACCAGATATTTGGACAGGTCAGAACCTAAGCGATTGTGATTGTCATCGCGGCTTGCTCTAGGAACTACGCCTACATCTAAGAAGACACTCAACGGTTCAAGATCAGGTTGGTTTGTAACCCGTCTACGCTTCACAACACGACCGAATGGTAAAGTGTCTCCTAAATCACTAAGCACACTAGTCACCTGGTAACCTCACCAAGCAACTCCTGGATCTCAGTTTCTAGTTGTTTGATCTCTGCGTCTATCTCAGCCAAAGGTCGGGGTGGTGTGTAAGTGTAGAAATGACGTGTTAACGGGATTTCGTAACCGACACGTGTTTTGGTGTGATCAACCCAAGCGTCAGGCACATAAGGTAACACCTCGGTCACCATATAGTTTTCGATTGTGGTGCGGTACTCAACACTTTCCAACCGGTCACTAACATCGTTATCGTAGGTGACGGACATGGCTGGTAGCGGCACGTTTTCGTTGTCGGACAGATCTGAGTCTGGTTCCGGGTTACCGTGACGGTCTAACACAACCGGGGCGTCAGGGTTACGGATACCGAAATAACTAATAGTTCGTTTCCCTATCGCAGGGGTGCATTCAAAGGCTGTAGCAAAAGCGTTACGTCCTGCTGGTGGTTCCCCGTCGGTGTATTCCCAACCGAGCCCCTTCCAAGCTTTGATCGTTTCCGCCGCGAAAGCATCTTCAAAGCTATCTGGGGTATCGAACACTTTCCCGGTAAGGGCTGTAGTGATTTGTGTGAAAGCTGCTGCAGCGTCTTCTGGTTCCACCTCAGCTATTTTGGTGATGAGCTGTTCATAGGTTTTGGTTGTTTTAAACTCATCAGCAGTTTCAGTCGTGACACCCCAGCTGAGCCGGAGAGGTCGTTCAACGTTGATCCGTAAAAACCCGAACGATTCGTTAGGCAAGATTTTTACTTTTACACCGTCGGTGTTGTCGGTGTCTGTGAACGACCCGTAGGTTTCTACGATTTCTTTGATTTGTTCTGGACTGATTTCTTTACGTTTCTCACCGAGGCTTTTCCGCATTTTCACGAAACTGTTGCGAGCGTCGACTAGCTGTATCAGTCCTTTTCGTTCCGGGTTTTTTCGGTTGGTAACAATCCAAAAATAGGTGGAGATACCAGTGTTGTAAAACAACTGGTCAGGTAAAGCCACAACTGCTTCCAACCAATCGTTTTCGATGATCCATCGACGAATCTCAGATTCACCGGACCCCGCGCCGCCAGTAAAAAGGGGGGAACCGTTGAACACGATAGCTACCCGTGATCCTCCCTCTTCGGGGGTTTTCATTTTGGAAATCATGTGCTGTAAAAACAGTAGACTTCCGTCGTTGATACGGGGCAGCCCAGCCCCGAAACGTCCTTGGAACCCTAGTTGTGATGCTTCGTCTTTAACTATTTTTTCGATCTGGCGCCACGCCACCCCAAAAGGGGGATTTGCGATCAGATAGTCGAAGGTACGTCCTGGAAAACCGTCTTGGGAAAACGAGTTTCCGTTCACAATATTTTCCGAGTTGTGACCTTTTAACATCATGTCGGAACGGCAAATAGCGTACGACTCGTCGTTAAGTTCTTGACCAAATACTTCTAGGTGGGCGTACGGGTTTAACGCTTTTAGATGGTCTTGCGCTGTGGCGAGCATCCCACCGGTCCCACATGCCGGGTCAAAAATGGTTTTCACAATACCTGGTTCGCTGAGAACTTTGTCGTCTTCAGCTAGTAACAAATCAACCATGAGACGAATAACTTCTCGGGGTGTGAAATGTTCTCCAGCGGTTTCATTAGACTGTTCAGAGAACCTTCGGATCAACTCCTCGTAGATGTAACCCATCTCATGGTTATCAACACTATCGGGATGTAAATCTAGATCAGCGAACTTTGCAACAACCTGGTACAACAAGTTGGCCTGGTCGAGACGTTTAATTGTGTCATCGAAACGGAACTTGTCGATCACATCCCTAGCAGAAGGTGAATAGCCACCAATGTAGGAACGAAGGTTCGCAGCAAGGTTCCCCGGATCGTTTGTAAGAGTTTCAAAACTAAACAGGGACGTGTTGTAAAACTCGTAGCCGGCGGTTGCTTTCAACGCTGCGTCAGGGTTGTCGATACGTTCCGCTAGTTTTTTGGCGCGTTCCAGAACCGCTGGTTTTGTGGGTTCTAAAACACAGTCAAGTCTGCGAAGCACAACCAATGGCTGTATTACTTTGCCATACTCAGACTGTTTAAAAGTACCTCGTAGCAGGTCTGCTACCGCCCAAATAAAGTTGACTTTGTCGCTAAACGATCCGGTGGTTGTTAATGTCATAGTTCTCTTGCATCTTAGTCGGTAACAATACTTTTACAGCCTGTTTTCAATAACAGACAAGCTAAACCTGTGTCCTTGCGTCCCATGGTGCCCGATTCTGTGATTTCACCACACACCCCAACCTGGACAACCAGCCCCCTCTACAGGCCCCGCCACAACCCCAAACTGTGTTGTGACCCAACCAACCTGTCACCACACCCCCAAGTTATCTACCCGCTTCCACCGGTCCGTGTCCAAGGCGGTGGTAACAACCGTTCTATCGTTACATGTACAAGGTGGTGTGTTGTGGTCTCAACGGTTATGAACCACAAGTACAGCGACAACCCCAACCGTAGGCATCCCCACCGTCTATAAGACGTCATTTGTTGTGGGGTAGGCACAGGTAACATCTTTTGTGACAGACCCACACCTGGTTGGTGAGTTTGAATGGTTGATGCACGCCAACATTGTGTAGCGCATTGGTGCCCCACATGAAGAGTCACTGTAGTAAGACTGCGTGATGTCGTGTTGGATGCTTTCCAGATTTCTCCAAAACGGAGAAAGGCCCCGCTGCAGCAGCGGGGCCGTTCCTTGTGATTACTAGCTTGCAGACTTGGGGTCTACACCCTTACATGCCCCGGATTTAACTGCAGCCGGTGACTTCTCCGCATGCCAAGCACCTTTCGCAGGTACCGTTTTTAACCATATGTGACGAAGAACAATTCGGACATAAACTACCTGTATAAGGTGATGATGTTTGCCCCAAATCAACCACAGCTACCACAGTGCCATCTGGTTGGTTGTCTGCCAGTGGGGATGTTGGGTTGGGGGTTGTAGCTGCCGGTATTGGAAGGTTTTCCCTCTCGGGTAGTTGTACCAGGTCGTCACGGTCTAGATACCACCAACCTAACAGTCTAAAAATAGCGTCTGGTATAGACGACGCCATTTTAAGGTTTGGGTGGATAACGATCCCGTTGGGAGCAAAGTTATGGCCCGTAAATTTATCTACGAAATGTTCAAGGGGTACGCCTCGTTGCAGCCCAAGGCTAATAGCAATAGAAAACGCTGAGAACGCTCCTCGCATTGTTGAACCGTCTTTAGCTACGCTCAACCAGATTTCACCTAAAGTACCGTCGTCGTACTCCCCGGTGGTGAGATAGCAGTCCATGTTTCCAATTTCGAAAGAAAATGTGCGTGCGGCACGGTTCTTTGGCAGTCGGAACCTTGGCGGGACTTTCCCGTTGTAAAACGCTGTGGGGCTAACACCAGGTTTTGTTTCCACATCACTATCCACAATTTTAGCGGGGTTAGTGTTTTGGTGTGGGGTTTCAACCTGGTTGGTTTCTAGGTGTGTTTCGTTTTCGGTTTCCGAGTCGTTGGTGGCGCTACTTGTTAGAGGTTGGGAACCTTTAGACCCGTCTCTATAAACAGCTACACATTTCACACCTTTTTCGTAGGCAAGGTTGTGGGCTTCTAAAATATCTTCGGGGGTTGCGTGGTTTGGAAGGTTGATAGTTTTAGAGATACCTCCCGACACATGGGGTTGTATAGCACCTAAGGCTTCAACATGTCCCCTCCATGGGATATGTCTGGTTCCTGTGCCGCACTGGTTTGCAGTGTCAAACACACCAAGGTCGCTGGTTTTAAGATCGGGGGCGCCTTCTACAGTTTCCCGGCCGCAGATTGTTTGGGAGGAAACCACAATGTCTTGTGGGGTGAACCCTAGTTTTTGTAACAAAACTGTGGGGTGGGTGACGTTAGGGTCAAGACCGTTGCGTAGATACAACTCATCGCCAGTGACATGCGGGACGAACGCTGCTGCAAGATCAACAGAAGTTGGAATAGCAGCCTCAATTTGTTGCAGCTCTTCTAAGCTAACCCCCGCCCCGGCTAACGAACCCTGGTTGATCGGGGTGCTAGAAACTAAGGTTTGTGTGCCAAGCGCATAGGTCACGATCCGTTCAACCGTGTTTTCGTCGTAACCTAGTGAACGTAACGCTACAGGCACAGACTGGTTAACGATTTTCATGGTGCCACCACCAGCCAACGCTTTCCATTTCACTAACGCAAAATCTGGTTCCGGGCCAGTAGTGTCACAACCCATCAAAAGCCCGATCGTTCCTGTTGGGGCGATCACAGTTACCTGCATATTTCGAGCGCCGTGAGTTTCGACGAGATCGACCATCATATTAGATGTGTGGATAACTTGTTCTGAAAGGTTACCGAACTGTGTAGTTTTAAGCAGGTTATGGTCGATGCTTTGTGGGATAACTTCTAAACCTTCATAATCCCCTGACACTTCGATGTTTAGTTCGCTGCCATGCGCAGCGCGGCGATGGTTGCGCAGCACTTTCAACATGGCTTCTTTGTTACGTGGATACGCATCACAGGGGCCCACCACAGCTGCTAGCGCTGCGGAGGTCGCATAGGCTGTTGAAGTCATCAACGACGTCACCGCACCCATAATGGACCGTGCTTCAGGAGAGTCATAAGACCAACCGGCACGCATAATTAGTGCCCCAAGGTTAGCGAAACCTAAACCTAAAGTTCTGTGTTCCCAACTGTTTTTCGCTACCAAAGCTGTTGGGTAATGTGACATTGCCACAGTTATTTCCAGTGTTACAGTCCAAAGCCTTACAGCGTGCATGAACTGTTCAACGTTGAATGTTTGGTTTTCGAAGGTGTCCCCAACAAAAAACTTGGCCAGGTTCAAACTAGCAAGGTTACAAGCAGTGTCGTCAATGTGGAGATATTCAGAACAAGGGTTCGATCCGCGGATCGGTCCGTCGTTTGGGGTTGTAGCCCAATCGTTAATAATCCCATCGAACTGTATCCCAGGATCTGCAGCGAACCAAGCGGCCTGCGCTATTGTTTCCCACAACTCGGAGGCGTCTATCTGATCAACGATAGAACCGTCCCGTCTTGACACTAAACCCAACTTTTCGTTGTTTTTAACTTTGTCTAGGAACCCTCGTGGGATACGTACCGAATGATTAGCGTTTTGGAACGACACAATGTCGTACGCCCCGCCAGGAGTGTCATAATGTGAATCATATCCGGCAGCGATCAACGTTTGCGCTGTTTTTTCTTCTACAACTTTAGAGTTAACAAACTCTAAAATGTCAGGGTGGTCAGCGTCCAAAATCACCATTTTTGCTGCACGGCGTGTTGTTCCCCCAGATTTGATCGCCCCCGCGGAACGGTCCGCAGCTCTAGCGAAACTCATAACACCTGAGGAGAAACCACCACCGGTTAAAGGCGACCCTTTTTCACGGATTTGTGACAGGTTAGACCCAGACCCTGACCCGCCTTTAAACAGGCGAGCCTCGTTGGTGATGAACTCCATGATACCACCATCACCTACCAGGTTGTCAGCCACTCCTTGGATGTAACACGCTGACGCCGCTGAACGAGCATATTTGTGTGCTGAAAGTTCAGTGACCCCTGTTTCAGGATTAAAAAACTGGTTGCCTTCACTATCTTCCACAATACCGTACGCTTCAAAAAGGCCGGTGTTGAAAAACTGGGGGCTGTTCGGAGCGCCTATTTGACGCACCAACATGTACACCATTTCATCCCGATAAATCTCGGCGTCTGTGTCACTAGCAAAATAGTTGTTGTTTTTACCCCACAACATCCAAGCGTTTGCTAAACGTTCCACAACTTGTTTAACTGACGTTTCAGGCCCTGTAACAATGTTACCGTCATCCCCTATGACAGGTGTTCCGGTGTTGTCTAGAACAGGTACACCTGTTTTACGGCAATATTTAGACGCTAAAACATCAACAGCACCTTGATCCCATTCTGTAGGTACTTCGACTTCAAGTTCAAATTTTGTTTCACCGGTTTTAAAATCCTGGATTTTAGCTAACCGTTTCTCAAAAACAAGACCATCATACGGTGAGCCGGTATCAGTGGTGTATAGCCGCCACATCTCTAACCCTTTACGACCACCAGGAACACTCTTGGTGTTACTAAAAGACGCCGGGTTTGGTGGGGTTGGTTCTCCAGAGATGTTAGAAGCAGTGGTCTTGGTACTGCCAGAGGTGTGGGTAGGGGCGGGGGAAGAAATGCTTGACATGTGATTCATCAGTCCTAAACGTGTTGCGATAAGTGTTGGCGGTTTCTGTTTTGCCTGCCCAGACCATCTGAAACCATGCCAATGTGGTTAGGTGGTGTTATTGTGACCAACTCTTTTGGTGGCGCATTCAGCTGTGTGGGTCCGAAACAAGGTTTGTGTTGTGAACGCAGAAACACCCACCCGAACCATGTCGGGTGGGTGTAAGTTTTTCTCACCAACCAATGCCTGGGTTGGTGGTATGTTCATGAAATAGGGAGAATATTTCACGAACGGTTTAACGTTCCTCACAACAAACTTCTGCGTTGTTTGTTGCACAAGAACGTTTATCGAAGGGAAGCACCTTAAAAAGTATCTCAACCAACAACCCGCCCGAAGACAGGTTGTCAGGAAACTGCTGTTAAAAGGCGCTGGTCTTACCAACCCTGTTCACACCATAAACGGTACGAAACTGGTTTGATAAGTCCCTGCTACCTACTATCAAGACGGAGAAACCTGATAATGGGTAGCCTAACAAAATTGTTTGTCACAACCATGAGGCTGTATCAATAACAGACACTTTAGAGGCCTAGGTGACGAACACAACCACGTAAACACAAAGAAACAGGCCAACAACAAACGTTGCTGGCCTGTTAACACTATTTGAAAACTTTTGCTTTCACAGAAGTTTTCTTCTCGACGCTTTTAGCGTCGATCACGTTTTGGTGGATCTGTTCCACCAAAACAATGGTACTGCGATCCCCTACTGGTAAAGCACCAATAGGGGTGGCCGCTGCTGCTGCGGTTTTGTTACCCTTGCGGGTCTTGAAAGCAGCTAGCGCTGCGATCAAACCACCCACAAAGGGCAACGATGCCGCTAACGACGGCATCGCCGCACCACCTGCAGCAGGTGCTGCAGCTGCGGGTGTGGCTGCAGGGGTTTCAACCGCTGCCTGTGAAGTCACAGGCGCAGCTGTTTCCGCAGCCGGTGTAGCTGCTGCAGGGGTTTCTCCCACCACAGAGTTTGTGGAGCTGCCCGTTTGAGCAACACCCGTCTCTGCAGTGGTGGTCGCAGGGGCCGGATCTGCTGCGGCGTCTTCCACGCCCGCAGCTACCGGTATCCCCTCCGAAACCCCTGTACTGCTGCTACTACTATTGTTAGTAGTAGCAGCTTCCCCGGTTGAGCTCGGGGTTGAGCTGCCTTCCGGGGCGGGGGCCGGTGACGGCCCCGAATTTTCAGGCCCACCAACACCCGCCGGATTTTCCGGCACCACAGGAGCCGCTGGGGGCTCCGGGGCAGGCGGCACCGTAGTGGGTGGCACCGTAGTGGGCGGTACCGTTGGTGGAACCGTGGCCGGGGGTGCCGTTGGTGTGGTTGGTGTGGTTGGTGTGGTTGGGAGCTGAGGTGTTGGGGCGTCAGGCCCCCCCACCGCTGCCCCCGCAACCTGCGGGGTAACAACCATCAATAAGATGGCTGTTGCAACTACAAAAAAACTGCTGACTACTTTGCGCATAGCAGTCTCTCCTTTCCCTCGTATGAGGGGCTCTCGTTTGTTTTATGCTCTTACCGAAGTTGGTAAGAGTATTTTTTACCTAGGTGAGAGTTACTGTTAACGCCAGTGGTACAACCCCAAACCCCAACCTTGGGAGGCTTTCTAAAGCCTTGTTTGTAAACAACCTTGGTCTGTTATGAACAGCCGCTGTGTTCAACACTCAAGCACCCTAGCTATGGTTGGGTTTTCTAAACGTTCCTGTTGTGGGATGTGTAACAAACACTGATCGCCCAACACCTGTTTCGGGTGGCTGGGTTAATCGATCTGGAGGTATACGTTACCTCGTTTTATAAGGTTTCCTAAGGCGGGTTGTGTCTGTAGGATATCTGTTTTGTCGTGCAAAATAGTTGCTTCCCAGCTGTTCGGACCGGTTTGTTTAGGGCCGTACACGGTACCGCAGAGTTCGGAAAGGTTGGGGCGGGTTTTGCGTTGAAAATGGAGCACTGTTTTTTGTTTGAAGGGTGGTAACCCAGCGGTTTTGGCTTCTTCCCAGATTGTTTTCGCTGCTGCTAAAGGGTCTCTGGCGATAAAGTGTTGCAACAGGTTATGTTCGGGTTGTGTTGTGACAAACACTAGTGTCCCACCAGGTTGGGTTTTTTGGGCTGCTAGATTGTATAGCCCTGCTAAATCTGTGGCTGGTGTTAGTGTGGCGCGATACAGGTAAGGGTCAATGTCTAGGAGAACTGTTAAGCTGGCAGGGTTTCGGAGACGGCCCAGCCCTGCCCGGTCTATAACCCGTGTTTTAGCAGGGAAACATTTCGATATCGTTTCGGGGGTGATTCCAAACCTTTTCTGGTTTTTCTGGCCACAGGTTGCACACTGTTTGTTGGGTTCTACAGCTGGGGTGTAACAGTGGGTACAGCGCAACACTGTTTGATGGTGGGGGGTTACTACAACAGGACGGTCACCTTTAGTGAGCGCTGTTGCGACTAGTGATTGTACAACGGTAGGGACTGTTTTTGTTTCGGGGGGTTCATTGTTCCGATCAACAATTTTGGTGTGTGGCCATCGAGAACGTGGAGCGACACGAACTACTTTTAACCCTGGCAACATTCCGGCTGCGGTAACATTAGAGGTCACCGTGACCATAGTTGCCTTGTTGGTTTTGGTGCGAGCCGCGGCTATTTGACGGCTGTGTGTCAACGGGTTTCGTTGTTCTCGGTGACCAACATGGCTGTCATCAACAAGAACGATGCCAGCTAACATTGGGGGTGACCACCACCCTGCCGCTCTCGTACCAGCAACTATAGGCAAGGTCCCGTTAGTGAAATGTTCCCACACCCCTGGGGTGGTATGGTTCGCTATAACCCCACCACTAGCACCAACTAACGCTTCTACCCAGGTTTTGGTTGGGCACAAAACAAGAACGGAACCGGGCCTGGTCTGGCACCCAGCGACAGGCGCTCCGGTCGCTAAACGAGAAACTACCCACAAAACTGTTTCGGTGAGCAACTCTAAGTTAGGTGGGCAGATCAGGTACCGTCCGAGTTTCCCCCCGGTGGGGTTGGTAACGTTATCTGGTTGGGGTAGCCGTACCGACTTGGGTGGGGTGGGTGACAATACTGTGGGTGTGAGGGGCCGGTTGGTGGGCCCTACACGTCTCCACAACAACAGGGGATCAACCATGTGTTGGTGGGCTATGTCCGCTAAAGCTGTAACGTCGAAACCGTTGAACCTGTTACCTAGTTTCTGTGCAACATGACGGGTTGCTTTGTCTAGAGATCCTTCCCCAACAACTAAACCACGGGCTTCTCGGGACCCATAAGGAACAACTACCTCATCCCCAACATGTAACGGATCGTCTCCCGCGAAATAGGACAACGATCGAAACGTTTTAGGGATATCTACTAGCACATCAACTACTGACAAACCACCCATGGATCACAGATTGTTTAGCATCCCACAAAATCTGCACACCACAACCCCCCGCCAACCCTGACAGGTACCCCTGCTTTCAATAACCTAAAGAAAGGTGCTGTTAAACCCTAAAAAGGCCCCCGGTTTAACTAACAACAACTACTGGTGTGTTTTAGGTTGTGGTTTGTACGGGGGACACTACTGTCAAAATCGGGAACCGGTTGTTTGACGAAAACGCTACCGGCTGGAGTTGGCCCACATACCCTAGGGTTACAGTGTCGCTTTGATGCGCAACAAGTGCTTCGTTCAGTCGTTTAGGTGCTAACGCCACCATCAAATCGTTGTAAGGTTGTGAAAGTTCAATATGTTCCGACCCGGACCCGTGATCAGGGGAAGTTGCTGAAACGCTCAGACGGTTACCTTCAACGTTTAAAACTACTGCCCGTTCTGCAGCGATAGACGCTAAACGACCTAACGCTTCACGGGTTTGGGTGACTGGAATGTCTACCTTTAGTGGGAACTCTGCTGTAAGGATTGTTTCCACATTCGGGTATGGTGTTGCTAAAAGCCTGGTGGATATTATGATACTTTCACCAATAAACCGTAACGT
>JBAYRL010000010.1 GCA_041676705.1 Acidimicrobiia bacterium | reverse complement strand
GATAGGTAACCACAGTTTTGTGTCTATCACTGCAGGCGGGAATCATACGTGTGGGGTGACCACGGATGGTGACGCCTATTGCTGGGGTTACAATACTTATGGCCAGGTGGGGATCGGGAACACGATCAACCAGCTTACGCCGGTGTTGGTGGTAGAACCTTGATAGTACAAGGCTATTGGTATCTAGGGAAATGTCATTTGGGCACCTTTAGCCTTGTTTAGGTTCAGGTTTTTGTAATCAACCAGGATGGTATAGGGACAAGTGGCACCCTCTAGTGTTTTGTTGTTTTCATAGTGACCATTACACACACGGTTTGTGGTATCAATTATAACCTTGTGTAGCAAGTTGAACTAGCACACAAAAGGCTAGCACACACCCAACACTGCCAGTCCTAAGAACAGGACGTACCTAAAAAAGTTTGGGACCCCGACGGTTGTTTCACACTTGTTTTAGCTGTGTGAAACAACAATATAGACGCTACACAATAACTGACACCCGTCTCTTATGTTAAGGAGCTGACACAGAAAATATTGAAAGTATGGTTTCACCAAACATTAAAATAAAAATTCGGCAACACCGCATCGGCACAACACCAAAACCCGGTGTTTTCGATGTGTATTACAACGAGAAACATATTGGTCAAGTCCAGAGACGCCCCTGGATAGCGGAAGGCTATTGGGGTGCTTGGGGTATCGGACCAACATCTGTGGGTTATGAAACTAAACGTGACGCTGTAACAGAACTAGTAGAACGACACGAACGTCAAACCGCTAAACATAAAGAACTTGAAAAACAACTCGGGTTGGAACCATTGAAGCTGCTTTAAGAGCTGTTGGCGGAACACCACAAAACCAGCACCATAACCAACGTGGAACATTCCCCAAAACCCGTGGTCGGAGCCACCTCAACCATGAACCGGTCCGACCGCCAAAAACCCAACACACATCTGGGACACCACAACCCCGCCTGGTTTGAGGAGCTACCCGTCGAAGGTGACACCCAACCAACTATTGAACTATTTGGCCACAGCGGGTTCTACCCACAAACCTTATACGCTGTTAACAATCCTTCTACCCCGGACAAAAAACACCAGATTATACGTTCTGTTATCGGCGGGTTCATAGGAGGGTTTGTGGCTTTAGTGGTGTTGTTCTTTTTACAGGTAGGCCCGCAACTGTCCCCCTATGTAAAAATTGTTCCGGGGCCTGTTACCAACTTGAAACAAGCGGTAACTATTAACAACGCGTTAGCGTCTTATGAAACCGAAAACCCTATCCTGTTCACCACAATCCAAATAGAACCCTTAACTTGGCAGGCATGGTTGGGAACAAAACTACCATGGGCAACCAGCGTAGAAACCCAAAGAACAGTTGGTTTAGGGGACAGTTCAGACACACAAATCAACGCCCACATCCAAATGGTTGAATCTAAAACGATTGCTGTACAAACAACCCTGCAACATCTCGGTATCCCGATCCCAGAGGGTTACGGTGTGATTGTAGGTTCCACAAAACCACAATCGCCAGCTGAACACGCCGGACTCAAAACAGGCGACATTATTGTGGCTGTAAACAACGAACCTGTCCAACAATTTGAAGACCTGATCGGTTACATCGAAAAAGCTGGAGCTAACAAACAAATCCAAATAACACTCCAACCACCCAACCAACCCAACGAATCCTACACTGTGACCTTAACCGTAGGTCCCGACGGTAAAATCGGGGTCGAAGGTGCTACCGCCACCCCACCATTTTGGTTAGACGCCGAAACAGGAAACGTTAGCGGCGGCTCGGCAGGGCTCATGTTAACTTTAGCGTTCCTCGACGCGTTATCCCCAGGGGACCTAACTGGGAATCATGTGCTTGCTGGGACAGGAGCGATCCTAAATGATGGTTCTGTAGGAACAATCCGTGGCGCGGCCCACAAAGTTGTTGGGGCACAACAAGCCGGTGCCGACATATTTTTTGTGCCAACCAAAAACTATAATGAAGCGCTCACACACAAAAACAACACACTAATGTTGGTACCTGTTGACACCTATCTAGACGCATTAGAATGGTTGTGTAACAACGGGGCAACCGACGAGCTTTGTGAAACACTATGAAATGACAAACCAACCGTCTACACCAAACACAAAGCAACACACACAACACCTAAACAGTGACAACCCCGGCCAAGGTTGGTTCAAAAACGTGGAACAGCAAGAAACAGAGAGCAACACTTTTGGGATGCCTGGTCAACGTCGAGCGCAACACCCTTCATTTGGCCATCAAACAACACTGCACCGGCCGTTAGTGTTACATAACACAACCAGCCCAGGACAAACAACCCAACCTGGTGTCACAAACCCGACCTCTAACCAGACCCGCCCGCTACGGGTTGTTTGGTGGTTTGTGTTAGCCACAGTTGTGTTAGTTGTTGTTATCCTCGGGCTTAGATAAAACAATCTCGCCCCGTTTAGTGGCCACAACTAAAGCGTCCGCCAACCTAGATACCCCTAATTTTCGGTAGATAGTTCCTAAACGTTTCTTGATAGTCCAACGTGAATAGTGCAACATCCGAGCTGTTTGGGAAACCCCTTGTTCCGCTGTTAAAAGCAACAAGTCACGTTCGCTGAAAGTTAGCAAAGGTTCTGGTGTGTAAGCAGCTGGCACACCACTGGCTGGCAGCTCGTGCTGTTCAGTACGTAAAAACCCTTGTAAAACATCTGGCGATAACACCAGCTTACCGGTAGTAGCGTCACCAATAGCGTCCAAAACATCAGCGAAACTAGCGGTCTTTACCAGGTAGCCCCCAGCCCCTTTAGATAACGCTAACTCCACAATACTACTATCAGCATGCATGGTAAGCATCAGTACTGTTATCCCAGGCACAGCTTCCACCAACGGTTCTATAAGATCGACACCTAAACCTGAAGGTAATGTGTGATCAAGTAAAACAACATCAGCACCACTAGCAACAATAGCGTCAAGAGCCCCAACCGAATCGGTTAAGGCACCCACCACCTCAAAACCTGCTTCTGACAGCGAAACCTGCAAAGTTTGTAGCAATGATTGGTGGTCTTCCACCAAAAAAATCTTCATACCGCCCAACCCCACCAGCTGAACCGAATACTAAGAACTACCAGGATAGTCACGGTAACCCCCTAGGTCACCTTAAACAGGTATCAGACTAGCGTACCACTGACCGGGCGACTAACGGCACTCACCAACAACACCCGAGGTTTACACACAAACCGGTACAAGAGTAGCGGTGTTCTACAAAGTTGGGTTGGTATCGTAGGCGACGATAGTAGCTAGTGTGCAGCAACCACATTCTCTAGTGGGCACTCTGGTCACAACTAACTTCGGGACGGACTCTTTGGTCCGTACCCCTAAATGGGTAGCTAACTGGTTAGCCAAAATTCATTGTGACCCGTCTACTAGCGATGCTGATAGGAGTGCGATAGCGCACCACGCACGAAACCTGCCAAAAACAGGGTGTTGTTTGTTTGGAACTTCCGACGAAAACAACCCCAGTTTTGACGGTACAACACCGTTGTGTGAATGCCGCTACATAAAAATCGCTGAAGAACTCCTCAACGAGTACACCCAACACCCAACATTACGTTGGGGACAGGTCTCGTCGCTGTTTAACCTTCCCAATGAAACATCCGGGTTGTTACACAGCAAACATGCACAGCAACAAAAGTTGGATCATCTTGTTTGGGCCGCTCAACAAGCAACCGTGCCGTTCGTTCTAGAAACTGTTGCTAAATGGGTGAAAACCAACTTTACAACACCACAACCCAACGCAGCTTCAACAGTAGGGTTGGTGGACGGTAGGGACGCCGCACGAAGTTTTGAGACGTGGCTAGTTAACACTATCCTCACAAACCATGAGGTAATACGGCAACACGTAAACAGGCAGCTAGCTAACCAACAACAAAATCCGAACCTTTACAACATCCAGGTGAACAGGTTCGAAACGGTTTCTGGAGGGTCAAACACAACCCGCGCACCTTGGGATATAACCCTACAGCTACAACTTGTAGGGCCAGACCCAACACAAAACACAGTTTTTGATATCCATATAAACATCAAAAACGTGTTAGGGGACCAGGCGTGCAACACGGGCGGTAAAGCCATGTTTGACTGGGTTTTGTTAGGCGACATTAGAGGAACACCAACTGTGATCCAATCATTTGCGCAAGCGAAACACCTCTTAGATAATGGGGACCGGTTACCAGCAAATGACTACTGGTTTTGGGTGTTCGAAAAAACCAGAAACCCTGACGAACCTTTCGGGGAAGTGTGGATATCTTCACTTTTGAGCGCTGACCCTGACAAAGCGTTCGTGTACAACCCTACCCAAACGTTTCCTGGTGTTCAGGCCCGGTTCGAAACCGCGGCGAAAACACGAGAACCGTTAGCAACAGCAGGGGAAAGCCGGCTCCGGTTTTTACGGTGGCAACGCTCCAACCATTTCATGGTCTTATTTGAACTAGCTCAACATTTCGGGCCGAGCGACAAGATCAACATCGAAAAAATGGTGAGCCGCGAAAACGTTTCGGTCGAATATTTAACATCGTTACGAAACGCGTTGCTGGAAGTAAATAAACAACACAAGCTTCGATAATTAAACGGGCTTAACTGTTACTACGGGTGAAACAACGATGTTTGTTGTTTCACCCGTTAGTTGTTAACAACCCTTTCGTGTCAACACGACACAAATCTGGACGATGCCCCTTATGGCATCTTCCCACCAAACCCAACTGGGACAGTTTTTTACGAAATCACCTAAAGTACAACAACTAATAGCAAACCTCATCCAGAACCCCACCGGACATGCGTTAGAACCTTCCGCCGGTGAAGGCCACCTAGCCCAAGCCATCGGACAACACCATCCGGCACTGACCCTCACTAGCGTAGAAATTGATGGTGAGCTCCCCTGGGTAGGCCCCAACCGTCCAATCATCACCGATTTTTTTGTGTGGGCAACACAAACCACGAAACGTTTCACAACAATTTTTGGTAACCCGCCCTATGTGGCCTGGAAAAACGTCACAGACCAAACAAAACAACACTGCCACGAAATTAAACAAAACTATTCTGGCAAAACAAACCTGTACCACCTTTTCATCGACCGGTGTATAGACCTGTTAGAACCCAAAGGGGAACTGATCTTTATCGTTCCCAAAGAATGGTTGTACGCGACCGCAGCAGCACCGCTACGCCACAAACTTTTAACCCATGGGGCCATCACACACCTAGTTGATTGTGGCGAAGAAAAACTGTTTGGTGACGCTACACCACCAGCACTCATAGTGTTCCGCTACCAAAAAAACACCCAACAATCCACAATCAAATTCGCCAAAACTATAGACACAGCCTTAAGCACAACCTGGGATCGTCTAAAGTTACATACCAACGCCGATCGATGGATACTACTTGAAGAGTCCTTAGCTACACAGATAGCTTCCTGGGGACAGTTCAAAGACCTCTTCGACGTGAAAGTAGGGTTAGTTACAGGTCTTGACCGGGCCTACAAAACCGGTCCTGACTGTGTAGAACCAGAAGCGACACAAACACAAATAACCACCAAAAAAACGGTGGAACATTTTATCAACGTCAACTGGGCAAACACCGAAACAGAAATACCTCCCCTAGCGTTAAAACATCTCCAAACATGGAAACCTCAGCTACTAAACCGAAAAATAGCGGACTTTAACGAAAACAACTGGTGGAAATATGGGGCGGTACGTAACGAAGCGCTCATGAGTTCAAAAACCAACCGGTTTTATGTGCTCGCCAAAACCAGAAACCCGGAACCATTCTTTGAAAACCCGCAAGGTAGTGGTGCCTACACCGGGGGAGTGCTTGGTGTGTTTATCAAACCGCATTGTGACACACCCGTAGCGTCCTTGGTAGCGGCCGCTAACAGTGCCTTGTTCAGACAAGTCCTCGAAGCAATGTTTTTAACCACCGGAGACCGTTTATCGTTACAACCCAAAACGTTAGAAGAAGCGCCTTTTCCTACAACACCAGAAGGTATCGAAACGTTAGCAGCAACCAACAAAAACACACCTTAAGGCCAGCTACGGTGAACAAAGACACGGTTAAATCAATGGCACCCACAAAACTATCAGTGTTCCAAAAAAAACTTGGGCAACACAAAACCAGGGCTAAACAACGAGGAACAACACTGTTAGAACAGGTGTTGACCTTGACTTTAACTATGGCGTTAACCATCACTCTAGGAGTATGGCTGTTAAATCTGGGGACCACTATCAAACCAGACAACCAAAAGTTTGGGACCTACCCCAGAAATGTGTCGGTTTTAAAAACCAGGTTTCAGGATGACATCAACCATCTACAATCCTGTGATAAACACCAAAGTGTCAACCCGCTAATCATGTTATCACCAACCAAGGTTGTGCTGACTGTGACAGACGAGACTCAACCAGGGAACGTTAAACAAATCGGATGGGAATACATACAGGAACCGGGCAACAGTTACACAAAACTGGCAAGAACCGAAACCGCTTCGATAGAAAATTGTGAAGAGCTTCTACAAACCCCACCACCACAAGTCACCCTTGAAGAACACTTAATGGTAAACACCGGGCTTGTGGATGCATACTTTACCGGATGGGCCGAAAATCAGTTGTACGATTTCACCGATAGTGAAGGTGTGTCGTGTGTAGAGGACAACACAAACCCACAGTGTGCCCTAGACCGGCTTGTCCTCAACATTATAAACCCACCAAAAATTGGTGACGACCATACACGCATAGAGACCCACATCCCAAGATAACTACAGCGCTCAGATTTTGACCGCTGTTGGGGTCGCTCAACATCACAGACAACACCATAGGCCCCTAAACATCTGTTTAAAAAACGGTTTGTGGAAACCGTTTGCCTTATTATTCGGGTAGGTCACCAGAGATACCAGCTGGCCAAAACTCGTTGATAAACCGGGAAGGGTTGTCTTTGTTTGCTACGATCACAAGTTGTTGTGAAGCGCGTGTGATAGCAACATGAAACACACGGCGTTCTTCTTCCAAATTTGAGGCTAACTGGTGGGGGAACAATTTGTTGTTTAACCCCACAACCACCACAGCAGGGAACTCTAAACCTTTTGCTCGATGGACAGAAGATAACCGGACCCCATCTGGGTTTTCTTTCTGATGTAAATGTTGCGATAACCAGCCTTCTAAATCACCGTCTTCGATGTGGCTGGCAGCTAAAACAACCGCTTCAACATCGTCAAGATGTGCTGATGCCCCAACCGGGCTTGAAGAGTCAAGTTTAGCTAAAGCGTCGTTAAGTCCAGTGTGTTGTTGGATGTGGCGTAAAGTTTGAACAAGATCGCCGCTACTACCAAGTGTTGCTAAAAGCGAAACAATGTTTGCCCCATCTTTTAGTTCGCGTGTCAAAAACTCGGCGGTAACCGAAAGACGCGAAGCTAACATAAACCGTTCTTTTCGAGAAACAACAAACTTTGATCTTGCCAAACACTCTGCAACCACAGAACCCTCCCAAGGCCCCACAGGGTTACGGGCACAGCGGTACCAAGCCAGCAAAGCACGCACACCAGCTCTAGACAACAGTTGCGAACCTACAGTATGGACCACTGGAATATCTCTGGAGTCAAGTTCCAGCTGTAACCCTAAAAGCTGGCTGTTAGTCCTCGCAAGAACAGCAATATCGGCAGGTCGCGTTCCAGTGGAAACCCAACGAGATATCGTGTCGGCAACAAAACCAGTTTCTTCGTCACTAGCACAATACTTGATAGCAACCCCACCAGGGTTTGTTTTATGTGCCACAACCGTTTTAGAGATCCGTTGCCGGTTATGAGACAATCCCAGGTTGACCGACTCTACCACACTTGGATAGCAACGATAGTTGGTGGTCAACATGTGGTTGGACGACCCAAAAAAATGGGTGTCGAAATCGATCAGAAAATTAGGGTTGGCACCCATGTAAGAATAGATACATTGGTCGTCATCCCCAACCGCGAACACCTGGGCTGTAGGACCTGCTAACAGTTTCAAAAACAGAAGAAACGCTGGTGTTAAATCTTGAGCTTCGTCTACCAACAAATGCCGGCAACGACGTTGCGCTCCACGCCGCAAAGCAGGGTTTGTGAGCAACAGTTCGATCGCTGAATAAACCTGATCATCAAAATCGGTAACCCCCAACGCTTTCATCCGGGACCGGTATTTGAGGAACCCCGCAGCGAACCCTGGGATATCTTGTTGTCGTTTCTCAACAACCTGTGGTGATACAAGACCTAACCGTACAGTGGCTAAAGCATCAATATACGGGCCGAACGGGTCAGTGTTTTTCACAAAAGGCACATTGAAACACTCTGCTAAAAGTGCTCGCCGTTCATGCTCATTCAAAACTTTTGCACGTCCCCTACGCCGTAGCAACGCATAAGCCAACGCATGGATAGTTTTGATTTGGGTCAGATCGTTAGAACCTATCCCTAACCGGCTACCCATCTCTTTAGCAGCTTTCGTGTTATAAGCCACAGCGGTGATTAGCCTGGGCGACAACCCACAAACATCCCGCAAAAACTGGGTACGAGCTGTCAACACACGGGTTTTACCGGCACCAGCCGGAGCTAAAACCCTAGCCGGCCCAACCCCATGCAACACCGCAGCACGCTGATCGGGTGCCAAAGACATCGTAGGAACACCCCAACGCAGCGGCGACAAACTACCAGCGTCAACTTCTTCACGATGTAGGAGACGTAACCCCCCGGCTTCTACAAGAGGTCCCCTGGGTCCCGCATCAACCCAAAACCGTTCCCCACCAACCACAACATCACCCACACCATCCACAACTAGCTCAGCACCCAAGTTGTGGGCATGATGCGACCACCACCACATAGGGTCTCCGCTGCGAACATCCACATTGTTAGCAAACACAAAGAACGCTAAACGTTCTTTCACGAACTGGAAAGAAGCCCCCAAATGGTATGGTTCTCTGGTTTCAGTTTCTGGTTCTACTAAAACCTCGTCATCAACTTCTAACACTACCACTACCGGCACACGGTGTAACCACGCTGTATGTAACCGTTTAACACGCGAACGAAGATGGGCTGTATCCAGATCAGATATTTTAACAACAGGTAGGTGTTGTGCCCATGAAGGGACAGGGCCTTTCGTGACAAGACCTCTACCTAGTTCTGGTGGGCCTAAAACCATATATTTACAGGCTCCTAACTCGAATGACTCCTCCTAAAGTGCTCACACCCCTTGATTCGGCAAACAAACCCAAACCGACCGTCACCAAAACCAAAACCCAAACGGCCCTGTTTAGATTGTGACACCTAAAAACCGTTTTAAGGTTTGAGGCAAGAACCTCAAGTTCTGATGCCCGCATGCCTATATCTGGGGGGCTGTTGCTCGTCAGTGGTGGTTCTGCGCAGCGGTAACTATTGTTAAAAGGTCTTCCAACAACTCACCGGCCAGCTTATAGTTTTCGACGGTTAGTTTTAGAGGTGTTTGGTTCGCTATCGGGTCTTTCACCGCTAAACGGGTAGCTGTTAAAGCCCGAGCGACATCCCAAATTTGGAACGCGTTCCACCGCTGCAGCGGTAACCAGCGAAGTGCTGTGGATAAAACCACCACCCGATTTTCGGCTAAAGTTTGGAACTGTTGCGGTTCGGTCGCTACTAAAACAGGGTTGGTTGTTGTGTTTGGTGAGCTAGAAAGTGTGTTTATGGTTTGAACCAAAACAGTTTGTAACGTCTTAACAACATAGGGTTCCCAAAGAAGGTCAACACTTGTTGGGGTTTGGGTAAGATCGGTTTTGAACCAGCCTTTAGGGGAAACTAAAATAGAACTTCCAGGGAGGTTAGGGTTGGGGTCGGTCGGTTCGGAGTCTGGATCGTGGTGTGGGACGTGTGTGGTCATAACGCCATCCCGTTTGAAGCTTTAATACCAGCGGTTAGGAAACGTTCCAACCAGTCCTCACATTCAGAAAACGACCCAGAAGCAACTACAGACTCACCAGTTTGGGTGATCTGGGTTGTTAACAATGATGCTTCTTGGTATGTGATGTGTAACACTTGGGTCAATACGTAGGTGAGATAGTGGACACTGTAGAGGGTGCTGTGGGAAACAACCACAACAAAAGGTATTTCAAAATCAACAAAAAGACCTTCATCTATCCGGTCCAACACAGCCATGAACACTACTTCCGATCGTACGACCAAATCCTCTGTCTATAAGAGTGCCTAAATAGCACCGGAACGGCTTGCAAGGGTTTCCCAACACAGCCCCTAGAGTTTGTTGAGGGTTGTTCCACCAGCGAAGCGACCCGTATCAGGGTCTATGGTGTGTTCTAGGGTGCTGGCGTTGTTTGAAGTAGGTCCCTTGGTGGTCTCCTAACACGCAGCCACAACAGTAACGTTTTGTGGAACGCATGCTTATCTTGTGTGAAAAACCATCTGTCGCGGCAGATGTGTCTCGGGCGTTAGGAACAAACACAGAACAGTTCCGTAAAACCAGCTGGGGTTACGAATCACCCCGATGGCTTGTCACCGCGGCGGTTGGGCACCTGGTTTCTGAACTACCCCCAGAAAAATATGATGCCACCTACAAAACATGGTCGTATGAACATTTACCGATCATACCTACCAAGTTTTTATATCAACCTAAAAACGCTGATGCTGCTAAACGACTAAAAACTGTTGCAGAGCTGATGCGCCGTGAAGATGTCACAACCATAATAAACGCTTGTGACGCTGGTCGAGAAGGTGAGCTGATTTTCAAACTCATCTACCAATATGCGCGTCTAACACCACAAAAAACAGTGTTGAGGGCCTGGTTTGCTTCAATGACAACCCAAGCTATCCAAACAGCTTTCAACAATCTCAAACCTGATGTGGAACTACTACCCCTTGAAACTGCTGCTAGATGCCGAGCAGAAGCCGACTGGCTGGTCGGTATGAACGCTACCCGAGCAGCAACAACAACATTAGGTGGTCAACGGGTACTACTTTCTTTAGGACGGGTCCAAACCCCAACCCTTGCCCTGGTGGTAACACGAGACCTGGAAATAGAAACGTTTCAACCCGAGAACTATTGGAAACTTAAAGCGACCTTTACACACCGAAACGGTACCTATGAAGGCTACTGGTTTAACCCCACCAAAAACCCGCAAAACAAGTTCGACAAAGAAACCGACGCTACAGAAACCCTCGAAAAGCTTCGCCAATACAAAAACGGTGCTATAGAAACGGTTGAAACGAAACCTGAAACGATCAACCCACCAAAACTTTTCGACCTCACCGAACTGCAACGCGCCGCCAACAAAAAACACGGTTTAAGCGCCGCGCAAACATTAAAAGCAGCGCAAAGCTGCTACGAAATACACAAAGTGTTGTCTTATCCGCGTACGGATAGCAGCTACATCACCTCCGACATGGCCCCGGTGATCCCCAGCCTATTAAACCATGTAGCTAACAGCGACCCGGACCTGTATCGACCGTTAGTTGAGCTTGTCACAAACCAAAACGAACTTCCAATACAAACCTTAGTAGCAGACCACAAAGTCACTGACCATCACGCCTTGTTACCTACAGACACAAACCATGACTTAACAAAACTTAGCACCCCTGAACGTCAAATCTATGATCTGGTAGCTCACCGGCTGATCGCAGCACTTTTACCAGCCCAAAAAAAGTTACGAACCACCATAATCACAACTTTAACCCCCGAGCTAGAAGACCGGTTCAAAACAACAGGAACACAAATAATTGTGAACGGTTGGAAAGATGTTGAACCAGACACAAAAACAACTCCAATCAGTGACGAAGACCAAACAGAGTTGTTACTCCCACAAGTACAAAAAGGCGATCCGGTCGACGTGTCCGAAATGGTTAGCACCAAACATGTTACTAGCGCACCGAAACATTTCACAGAAGCAGCGCTGCTAGCGGCCATGGTCGGCGCCGGCAAACTTGTGGAAGACATAGAACTTAGTGACGCCATGAAAGGAACAGGTTTGGGAACCCCAGCAACAAGAGCAGCGACGATAGAAACACTTTTAGGACGCGAATATTTAACCCGAGAAAAAAGAATCCTTAAAGCAACAAGCAAAGGTCGGGGTTTGATCTTAGCGTTAGGAAACAACCCGCTTGTTCTACCTGATCTGACCGGGCAATGGGAACGACGGTTAGCGCAACTCGAAAAAACAGCTCCGAACGAAGCGTTAAAAACAGGGCAACAGTTCTTAGTAGATGTGAAACACTTCACCAAAGAAATAACAGACAGTTTCAAAAACGCTAGCCCTGACCAGCTTCGCGCCGGCCGACGAGTTTTAACCAGCTGCCCAGTCCCACAATGCACCGGTTCGATAGTTGAAACAGCTAAAGCCTATGCGTGTGACTCGTGGCAAAACCAAGAAAACCCTGGCTGCGGGTTTGTGTTTTGGAAAAAACAAAACAACAAAACAGTAGGGGAAACACAGCTCTACAAATATGTGGACGGTGTAACCACCGGAAAAATAGTTGTTGAACCCCCACCAGATGGTACCCCGCTAGGGGAGTGCCCTTCACCTAACTGTCAAGGACAAATCAAAGAACGAGCCAAAACGTATGGTTGTACGTCTTACAGGTCCCCTAAAGAACCAGGTTGCGGTTATCTACTATGGAAAACAAACCCGGATGGCACACCCCTAGACCGTGCCAGTGCCACCAAACTTATAGCGACCGGCCAAACCAACAGCAAACCGAAACCTTTAGCGTTTAGGGCGTGTCCTCGTTGCGACGGCACCATCAGAGAACGAGACAAGGTGTGGTCCTGCGATAGCTACAAATCACCCAAACACCAAGGATGTCGTAGCACTGTTTGGAAAACACGTCGAGATGGCACCACGGTAACATCCCAAGAAGCACACGAACTGTTCGAAGCAATGGTAGGCACACCCTCACCCCAACCGTTTAAACGCAACAAACGGTCCCCCCGAAAACCATCCAAATAACTCTCACCCGAAACAAACACACAAATCGAGAATGTTATGTTATACCACCAAACCCGAAAACAAACCCGTGAAACCCACCAAGCACACAACCCAACCCGATGCCAATGGTGCGGACGGCTAATCGAAACATACCCCACCCCTAGCTGGGACCCGACAGCCACTTTTGGGACGAAACAATCTGTTGAACATAACCCGGTGAGATACTTTGGGAACGTCACCTGTTTTAACGGTCAATGTGTGACTGGCTATAACACAACACTAAACACCGCCAGCTAACACCACCAGCACCGGACGATAACAACCCCAACAATATCCTGTGTTGTCACCTGCCCTATTGGGGTGGCCACCAAAATTGGGTCAACCCAAACAAAGATGTGGGCCACCTAGATGGTGATGGAAACAAAAAGGTTTGTCGGGTTGGTCACAAATGTTAGCACTAGGGGTAAAGACATGTTGATAACAACCACCTAGTTGTGTGCATGCCACGCAACTGTTGCCTTTAGGAGGCTCCCCTTATGAAATTGTCTTTACCAAAAACAGTAGCAGTGTTAGCGTTAACATTTTTAACAGCAGGTTTTGCGGGGAACGCACAAGCAGCCCCCCAACAAGACACCTCCGAAAAGTTAACATTAGCAAACAGTCATTGTGTGGTACGGGTAACAGACCAGCAACCGGACGGCGAGTACGTGTTAAGCGACCCTGCATGTTATGAGACGTTGACAGAACTGAACACGGCTTTAGGTTTCCAAAACCCGGATAACGAAAAAAGTGTTGGCAAACAAATCAGAAACCAAACCAAAGTAAACAGCGACATGTTATCGTTTTCCCAACCAGCGATGACCATGGGCGCTGAAGAAGAACCAGAAGAGTGGGTAATAGGACGCCACTATGACTACCTAGACTGGATCGGGCCTCCCACCTTTACCATCATGGGCTCTGACTGTGCCGGTGGCTACATTTCCCTCTATGGGCATCTGTGGGATCGTCGTATCAGCTCAACTATAAATGGGTGCGAACTGATCACACATTTTGATGGGTACAACATGTTGCCAGACATCTACGGTGGTGAAACCACCTTCGCTCCTGGAGGTAACTTGACCACCCTCAACAACAGAACAAGTTCTGTGCAATACTTCAGTTGGGACCTAAACTAAACCAGCCTTTGTAGGTGTTTAGCTGGGTGCGAGCAAAGACCTATGACCTTGGGCACCATTGTGGTCTATGGTCTTTCGGAACGACGCCACTGCGGATGGGGACCTTGTTACTTTGGTAGTGACAGGGAACCCGTCCGCATATGGCGAACTGTACAGACGGCACAAAGATGTTGTGTTCAAATATGTGCTGTACAGAACAGGTTCCCCCGAAGAAGCTGCCGACATCACAGCAGAAACGTTTACAGTAGCGTTAAAACGTCTCTACAACTACAAACCCGAAAAAGGAACGTTTCAAAGCTGGGTTTTAGGGATAGCGTCGAATTTAACAAAAAAGTTTTTTAGGCGACGCACCGTAGAAGCCAAATATCGCAACAAACTAGCTATCACAACCCCACCGGATTTATTGGAAGAGTTTGTTGACATCGCAGCCTACAAAACTGTACACCCACACCTAAAAAACGCGTTGGATGCTCTGCCACGCTCCACCGCAGAAACAGCTTGGCTTCGAGTTGTTTTAGGTTTCAGTTACCAAGACATCGCACACATTACCGGCGTGACAGAAGCCACCGCACGCAAACGTGTTTCCAGGGGACTGCAAACCTTGAAACAAAAACTGGCATCCGAATACACATTATTATCTGAACTGTTAGGAAACTAGTGTTGCCTTTAGAACAACAGCTGGTCGCCGCAGCGGCACAACTGTACCCGAGAGAACCCAAAACAAACTGGTGGAAACCTGTCACACAGGTTGGTCTCAGCGTTGTTCTTATCTGTCTCGCTACTTTTGTGATGACCACAACTAACCAGGACACTGTAACAGCTGATCTGCCCACCCCTTACACCGTGATCCGTATCAGTAACACCACCCACACCAAAGAAGAGTTAGTGAAGCTCATTACCAGCCATGACTTGCGATGGGACATTGTGGAAATACCGGTCCCAGCCGAACAGGTAGGGCAAATAATTTATGTTAACAATCTTTGGTTACAATCTAACCCTGATTACGTTTCGATCCGGGGGACACCTGAGCTAGGTACTTTAACTCTAGGGCGTGACCCCATGCCTGGGGAAGTTATTGAAGAAACGTTACAGACGGTCCTGCCAAACGTTACCGGAGATTGCCAGGCGTGGTTCGGGCGTAAGTTGAGCTCCATAGTTGAAGAGCTAGAAACCCTCGCAATACTAGGTGTTGATGTGGCTTATGTCGGTCCCAATGACGGGATCATAGTGGGTGTTACAACACCTGACACCAACAAAATTGTTGTTGCGACGGTAGAGCTCTCTACCTTCAACGAGAAACTGTGGAACACTGTTAACTGCAACCAAAATAGTTAGCCACAGTCGACCAGAGAAACTAGGTGTTGTTGTTAAACGGTCACAGCCCGACAAGATGTTGAGCAACCCATTCAGGTACTTCTTGTTGAGCAACAACTTCGATAACATCTTGGAAAGGGCGAAGCTTCGGATCTCCACACATGAAACCGGACCAGCCAGACACACCGAACGTTTCATGATCTAACCACATTCGAAACGCTGTCTCTATATTCGCTGCAGGATCTAACGGTTCTAACGTTTCAGGTAAATACTTGTCGATAGCCCCAGTGTCTAGTTGGAACAACCCTTGCCCGGTTTCTAACTGTCCGGTTTGGGGATGGGGCGACTCAAAATATTTGCCGTTGAACGCTACCGCTGCTGGGTTAAACCCAGAAGCACAGTTCGCTACAAGTAGCGCTTCCGTCACAATCGTCACAACATCGTTTTCAGAAAAGCCTTGTGTTCGTAACCCGCAACCCCAAATCGTAACAATCAGCTGTGGCACAGTTTTGTTTCGATTAGGGTCACAGTCACTAGCCAAATCGGACTCTAACGGAATAGCTAACTCAAGATGGTTTGGGCTGTTTCGTACAGGGTTGGTAAGCCCATAGGTAGAAAGTCGTGACACAGGAATCGTCTCTGAGGGACAAGGTAGCTGGGCACTGAACGTACCGTTGTCTAAACAACCAACGGTTTCGTTAAGCCACGCTAAAACGTCAGGATCTGGTTGGATATCAACAGCGGTCCCGGCACAATGTTTAGACCAACACTGGGTTTCTGTAGCTGGTGTAACCCATTTTAAAGCCTGTTCAACTCCACCATAATATTTTGTGGCCCGTTCAAATCGGGCTTGTTGTTCGGTGGTGGTTCGTAACCCGTCAAGAAGTTTTATAGAAATACCAGCCGCACCAGCATCCTCACAAAGAATGTTCATAAGCGCTGCCAGTTCGACCAGCATCAACACTTTTGGTGTGCCACACTGGTCCGGGTAGTCAAGTTCCCATGTTTCGGGGGCTGCGACCGGATTATGGGAACCCATCCCTGTTTGTGCCAACGGTAAATGTTTATACCACACAGGACGCACAGCGTTATCCCCAACTTCGAAATACAATGTTGAAGAACGATAAGGGGAAAGTAACGGTAGCCGTGTTGGAAGATCACAGTTCGTGTCCCAAAACACTAAAACTTTCCAATAGGCGCGTTCTGTGTTGTAGGGCAGTTCAGCAGCGATCGCTGCTACTGTGCGATAATCATCGCAATGGGTGGCAGGTACCCCCACAAAGAACGAAACCCACCTGTCACGATTATGGCTGGTAACAGCAGCTTCCATTATTTGGGCTGCAGTGGCGGCAACAACACCAGAATCGGGGTGGTGTGTCACAGCTTCTTGTTCAAAGTTGTGTAACACATCCTCGGTCAATAAAGCGTCACCACCAAGATACGGTTGCCACCAATCTGGTGCCCACACATCCGGCGGGTCAAAGTGTTGAACAACAGCTAAAGACGTTTTATCTGTGTTTGTACAGCTTGCTAACACCCCAACAAAAAACAGGACCAATAGCGGTATAAACCAACGTAGGGACCGGGCTGGGCGCATGGTTGTGTGTGCGTCACACCTTAGTAGGGTCGACCCTGCGGACGGTGTAAGGGTTTTTGTAGATGGGTGCAATATGGACAAAATCATTGTAACGGTACGTGTGTACCATCCAACCGTCCGCTAAAACCATGGCCACGTGACCAGGCGACGAAAAAATAAGATCCCCAGGTTTTTGTTGAGAACTATCAATTTCGACAGCCCAACGAGCAGCCCTGATAGTAGCGGTAGTTTGAGCGTTTTGACCAGGTGGCGCTATAGGCACCCCAGCCGCTTGCCAAGACCGGGACACTAAAGAAGAACAATCAAAAATACCTACCTTGTTCCGCTCGGCTTGTGAATAGGGGGACCCGATTTGTTGTATAGCCCAAATCACAGCTTTAGCTGCTTCTGCGGTTGGTGCTTGTTCAACAGAACGCTTACAAATCTCATAAACCCCAACTGACTCTGCCCCGTTACGTAACCCGTTAGGCAGCACCGAAGTTGGGCAACCATCTGGACCGATAACGTTCTGGGTTCCTGCTAAAGCTTTAGCTTCTTCCGCTTTTCGTGCTAGTTCCGCTTGGCGACGTTCTTCAGCAAGTTGGCGGGCCGCAACCGCTGCGTTTAAAGCGTCTTCCCCGATAGCCCCAATCGATAAAAGATCGGCAACTACTACTTGTTGTTCGCCACCCATAGACAACACCGAGGTGGGGGACAACGCCCCACTGATAGGATCAAGATCGGCGAGACTTTGTGGCGACCAGATCAGCGAATCAACCCCACTAGAAGTAACAAAAGATAACTGATTACCTCCCAAACCAGCACCTAAAGTGATATCTACACCACCCCCATACGGATCTGTAGCACCAAACGCGTTCGACGTTCCAAACCACAAACCTACAGTGGTAACAACCATAATAAAAAGGCTTGTGAAACTGAGACGTCGCATACCTACCCACAGTTATAGGGACACTGGTAAGAACAACTAGCACAAACCCGACCCCGAAACGTGTTCCCCGCCAAAGATCAGTGCTTGTTTTTGTGGTGATCCCAGAAACAGTTATGAGGGTCTCGCACATGAGACCAATTATAAGAAAGAAGTGTGTAACAAATGGTGAAACAAATCAACGACCGGTTGTGGAGTTGGGCATCATCCCTTGACGATGGGACTCTCCGCCAGGCAGAAACACTGTCGAGACTACCGATCATTGAAAGCCACGTAGCTTTAATGCCCGATGCGCATCTTGGTATAGGTGCCACTGTAGGTAGCGTTATCTCTACCCGCAACGCCATTATACCCTCAGCTGTAGGGGTCGATATCGGATGTGGGATGGCCGCCACCCAAACTTCGTTGTCAGCTTCAGACCTACCTGAGGATCTGAACCCGTTCCTAAACATTTTGGGGGCTAAAGTACCAGCTGGGGTTGGTAACTCTCACAAACATGCTGGTGACCCGGCGTTGGAGTTTATGGCCAAAAACCCTACCCCTCAACAGCTGGAAACTAAACAAACCCAAACAGCTTTAACACAGTTCGGGACTTTAGGGTCAGGTAACCATTTTGTAGAAGTCTGCTTAGATGAAAATGAGCAGGTATGGCTAGTTCTACACTCAGGTTCTCGTGGAATCGGTAATCAGCTAGCACAACACCATATAACCAAAGCAAAACAGCTAGCAGAACATCTAGAGGAACGTTTAGAAGACCCAAATTTGGCGTATTTTATGGAAAACACCCCAGAGTTCCAAGCGTACATTGCAGACATGCTTTGGGCGCAGCGCTATGCACTTGGCAACCGCGAAACCATGTTGGGCACCATCACTACCGAGTTTTACAACTTTGTTGGGGCAGGTAATACCGTTGAAATAATCAACTGTCACCACAACTTCGCCCAACAAGAACTGTTTCCGTTCAACAACAACCCATCAGATATGCGACCAGTATGGATCACCAGAAAAGGCGCTATAAAAGCAGCTGTAGGCGATCGGGGAATCATCCCAGGTTCGATGGGTACCAACAGTTACATAGTAGAAGGGCTCGGGAACCCGTTGTCGTGGAACTCATGCTCCCACGGAGCAGGCCGAAAAATGTCTCGCACTAAAGCAAAACGTACGTTTAGTACCGAAGATTTAGCAAACGAAATGCGAGGTAAAGTGTGGTTAGAAACCAAAGCTGAAAAGTTGGTTGACGAAATTCCAAGCTCATACAAAAACATTGAGCAAGTTATGGCAGACCAAACAGACCTGGTACGAAAAACACACACTCTAAACCAAGTTTTGAACTACAAAGGCACCTAAACCGTGTAGTTATGATAGAAGGGAACTCTATATGGAGTTCCCTTCATTTTTGTGTGTCTCCACCTTACAACCGTGAAATAAAGTTGCGATCATCACCTGTTATGGGACAGGGGTTGTGGCTGGTAACAAGGTTTAGTGTTGTTCCCAGTCACAGAACAACCTGCATGTGGGATGTTGATCCAGTGAGAGGGGCTGTGTGTTAGGTATCCCACCAAACACACAGCCCCAAAAGCCTCACAAACACAAGGTAGTAAAGGTTGTTGATGGCACAGCGGACCCGATCAGAACAGAAAACACACCATGGCGGGCAGCTTCCCTTATCATGATGTCCTGTAAGGCCCAAAGACCACCTATCCTGCAGTCAACGACACTAGAGCCGGGGTCCTAATCGGATTTAACTACACCTGTCGGATTCGTGGTGTCCGGTAGGAACAGTAACGCGACATGCCATTAGCCACCCCAAAACCCGCTACCCCTACCTATGTTCATAGAGGTTTAACTCTTGTAGAAATCATTTTGGGTTTAGTGGTGGGTGAGTATGTGGGTGTTCGCAGTGTTCGTATCATTCCAAAACGTTTTCACTAAAACCCGTGAACAAGCTGAGCTTGCTGCGTTGAAATCGGTGGCTCGTGAAGCCCAAGCCCTGCTCGCCATATCAGGTGCAGATCGGTGGGATACTCAGGATGGGCTCGATGCTGTTATGAGTGTGTTAGAAGATTGGCCCCCAACCCAAGCCCTGAGCGTTGGTGTTGTTGCTGATGATCATGGGGTAGTGGTTACCGAAGCAGATGTGTGGCCTGAGGTGTCCGAGCTCACCTTTTCCCGTTCTCTCGACACCTTATTGATGGTTGTGGCGTTGGATGCTGGAGCATGTGTAGTAGCAGCCCCTCAAACCGGTGCTTCCCAAGGCGGCTGTGTAACCAACCTAGATGCTATTGGTGAAAGTTCTCCGTCCGAAGCGGTCACAAACAAGCAAATACCAGGTATCGACAACACCACCGCACAACCAGAACAACCAGTCTCAACAACGACCACTACCGAACCTGAGCCGGAATCAGGGTTCTGGGCGCAAACCGCTGCAAGTGAGGAGCACTCGTGCGGGATAACCTCAAACGGTGATGCCTACTGCTGGGGCCGGAACAATTATGGCCAGTTGGGAATCGGGAATGTTATAGACCAGACCACACCCACCAAAGTCTCAAGTCATCTTAACTTCCGAGAGATCACTGCTGGTTTCAACCATTAGTGTGCGCTAACCACAGACGGTGACGCCTACTGCTGGGGAAGTGGTGGTAACGGCCGATTAGGTTACGGGAGCAGCATAGACCAACACACCCCTGTAAAAGTGTCAGGCAACCACAGTTACGAGTCTGTCTCCGCAGGTGGGGATCACTCGTGTGCTCTGACTGTGGGTGGTGACGCCTACTGCTGGGGAGCTGGTACTCGTGGCCAGTTAGGGATCGGGAACACCACCACCCGTACCTCACCTGTAAAAGTGTCAGGCAACCACAACTTTAAAGAGATCTCTGCTAACAGCTCACACACCTGTGGAGTTACCACAGCTGGTGACGCCTACTGCTGGGGTTCAAGTGTCAATGGTCAGTTGGGGACCGGGAACACCAACCAGCAGACCACACCAGTCAAAGTGGTAGGCAATCACAGTTCTATGGGGATCATCGCAGGGGAAAGCCACTCGTGTATGCTAACTATAGGTGGGGATGTCTACTGATGGGGCAATGGTGGTAACGGTCGGTTGGGGAATGGGAACACCACCGTCCAGCTTATACCTGTGCTGGTAGCGGAACCGTAACAAAACACTACCGATGGTCACGGCCCAACCGTGCTACTGTTTAGGACCTCTGCGACACTAACTGTAAAAATATAGGTTCAAACAAAAAGCCCGTGTGTCCTCACAAGACAGCTCACACAGAAAACCATGTAGTTAAGAAGCTGAGCCACCCGGTGTAAGCCGTTTTTCGTAAAAACAAGGGGCTCAGCACAAAACTAGCGGCTGTAACCGAACGGAACACACTTTAACAACAAGTGTTGAGTGAAACTTTCGTAGCTCACAAGACCCCACATCTGACACTATCCCTAACCCCCAAAACACGAGACATTTCAAATGTGTTTCACCCTGAAAACCACAAAACCCGACGTTTTAGGGCAGGGTGTTGTTTAGTGCTGTGATCGGCCCGCTTGTTTGTGGAGTTGGGTAGCTAAAGCTCTTGCATCAGCCGATCGCGAGTTCAAAAATTCAGGGTCAGGAAAAACGCTGCTATCCGCATCACGGTCACACCCCGTTCCGAGTTGGCGCAAACTACGCAGATTCACAAAATCGGCGTAGCGTCTCAAAGGGGAAGTGAAACGAGCATAAGCGAACACGTCAAGATCGGGCCGTAAGGTTGGTTCTGCTACATAGGCACCTACCTGGCGTGGACCTTGACCGTTATGAGGAGTGTCTACCACCCGACGATAAATAAGCGGAAACTGTGTTTCACTAACCAAAATCGTGGCAGCAATATTAGCTGAACGCATAAACAACCCATACGTGTCAGCAGAGGTTAAACCTATAGATCCTGTAGAAGGTTCCCACCGTTGTTCAAGACGTTTCACTACCTGTTTCGCGGTGGCAAAGCTCACCAGTTGTGGGAGACCGGTTTCGAAAGTGTGTTTGTTAACCAACACGACATTAGAACGAACCACCCCAACAGGAACTATTTTCCCGCAACGTTCCACCAGAAACGAAACCCCTACCGCCGGTTTAGGTTGATACAACGAAAACCCGGTATGTTTAGCGACACTAATATCAAAAATTGGGGCGACCGCCCCAGGAGTGTAACAAGCCTCCCCCACAGACCGTGCGGCTTGTTCCGGGAAACTATCTTTAGAAACAACACTGGGCACATCAACAACCCATACAGTTACCAAACCTGATGTTTCACAAATAGTGATAGCGTCCTCCGCTACACTGTCACTAAAACTGTCAAGAGCGACAGCCTCAACAACAGGACGACACCCTACAACTCTACCCTCGATACCAGTTTGGATTGGTGGTAAAACAGGCCAATACCCATAGGTAGCAAGAAGTTGTGCCGATATCGAACTAGTAGTGTCATGCGGTGTTGGTTGGGTAACAACAGTACCGTTATGCGCGATACCCCATGTTTGGCGTTGTCTCACATGTTCAGGGTTAACAATAGACAACGTAGCGTTACCAGCTGGCGCCCCGATTTTTAGCTGTTGATCTTCAACTTGGCCCCAAACAGACCGCAACGGACGTTCAACCACATTAACCGCTCTAACTTGAGGCAACAGTTGTGAAACACCTTGTTTAGACCGGTGATCACACTGCCCAACTGTGGAGGTAGTGTTAATCTGATCCCCAGAAAGCAACCCTTTTGTCAACCTGTTCGGGATATGGGCAACACTGACACCATTGTTAGTAACAAACGAATGGCCTTGGCGGTTAAACGCAACTCTCCCAGTGATCGGCACAGCCACCGAGACAGCCCGTTTCTGAGAAGTTCTAGACATAGCTAGTGTTACCTTACCCCACCTGTTTTGTGACCAGACAGCAACTACCTGTGCGCACCGCAACCGCTACCAACACCCCACAAAAACATCCACAACAAGACGCTTATAGGTCTGTGTCGGGTTGTGTGTCAAACACACAGATTCATCACAATGTTAAACAGCACAACCAGTGAAGGAGCTGCTTTGCCACATGATGCTGACCATTCAGCTAACCTAGACCTTGCTACAAACACAAACCGCTATTCTTATTGCAACACAGTCACGCTAGACACAAGTGTGCTAATAGCAGACCCTGACGCGATCCTAGCGTTCCCAGATACCGATGTAGTGCTACCGTTTGTGGTCGTTGAAGAACTAGACCAACACAAAATACGTCAAGACAGCGTAGGGCAAGCAGCCAGGGAAGTGTTACGACACCTTGAAGAACTAAGAGTCAGTGCCGGCGGATCGTTAAACCAACCAGTCGCTATAGCAAACGGGGCCACACTTCGTATCTCATCCGAAACAAAAATAGCGGCGCTAGAACAAATCGGGCTAGATATCCACACCCCAGACAACCGAATATTAGGCTGTGCTTTAGCTTATGCAGAACGTTCCCGGACCACAGTAGTCACACAAGACACCGCTCTTCGGTTAAAAGCCGGGCAGCTAGGGTTAGCTGCCCAACTCTATTTACCATCAAAAACATTAACACAAGAACGCAACCGTAAAGGATGGCAAAAACAGCAGGTATCTCAACAGTTAATAGACACGCTACACACACAAAACACGGCACCTATTGAAACGTTACACCCAATAGATCTTTCCACAGCCCAACAACTTGGTATCAACGAATACCTACAAGGAGTCTGTGGCTCAGCATCTGTTCTAGCTAGAAACGTGGGCGACACACTAGAAAAAGTAGATACCCACACCACCGCCTGGGGTTTACAGCCACGATCCACAGAACAACGCTTAGCGCTAGATTTACTGTTGAACCCTGAAATCCCCATCGTTGCGTTATCCGGTCAGGCTGGTACCGGCAAAACAATCTTGGCGTTAGCTGCAGCGTTAGAACAAACATTTGAACCCAACTCGAAACACCACCATTACGCCCGAGTCATGATCGTAAGACCTGTGGTGTCAGTCGGCCGAGCCGAACTAGGTTTTTTACCAGGCACCGTAAATGACAAAATGGGTCCCTGGATGCAAGCCATAGTTGACGCTATGGTAGCCCTAGGTACCGACGTGTCCCACCAACAAGCAGCGTTGACATTAGCTGGCTGGGAACAAGACGACCAGCTCCGAATGGAATCAGTGACCTATCTACGAGGACGTTCCCTCCAAGCCACCTACGTGTTAATAGACGAAGCACAAAACCTTGACGCGTTAACATTAAAAACAGTGCTCACACGTATCGGGCAAGGATCGAAAGCAGTCCTTGTAGGTGACACCTCCCAAATTGACAGTCCTTGGCTTTCAGACACCAACAACGCTCTAGAAGCCGCTAAAGCTAGTTTCGCTAACCACCCCATGTTCGGATACCTACATTTGGAACGAGGAGAACGGTCCGCTGTAGCTGACCTTGCAGCCCAAGCCCTCTAAACAAACAACACCCCTACACCAAAAATAGTGTAGGGGTGTTTCTAAAAGTTTAGGTCATAGGTTAATAGTTGGTAGTTATCTTGTAGCTAATACCATCCGGTGTTGTGTAACAGTTGGGGCATACCTTGGTCTAGTTTGTCAAGATCAACATGGTCTATATGTTCTAAAAGATATTCAACAACAGCCGTGTAATGCTCTGGGACAGACAGCAGTGGTTCTTCAGCCCACCCAAACTGGACGTTGTAATGTTCAAGGATTGCTGTTATGCGCCCATGTTCGTCTTGGGTGAACTCTGATAAATCAAACGTTACCCATTCCACTTCAGGGTCGTGTTGATCTGTCAGAAGGTCTTGTTGGGACATGTCAACCATTGCGGGGTCGATTAGGGCGCTGGTCGGGTCGAACCCATAGTCAACTAGTACTTCAACAGCAACGCTAGAATCGCCTTGGATTGCTAACATGTTATGCACCCAAACACCTTGAATACCTCGATTAGATAAAGCCCGGCGAAGTTCTTCTTGTTCAAGGTGTTCTACATCTTCTAACAAAAAAGCAGCGTCGAACGGTTCAGGGCTTTGCATGTTGTGTGTTACTGAAGAATGCATAAGATCTACAGTGCAGCGCTTGGCAAGAACCGCAGCCACGACCACACCGTCAAATCCCGGTTAAAGATATAGCCCCAAACCAGCTAAGGGTATTCCACGGACACAATCACAAAAGGCAAGTCACCCTGAGGTGTTTGAGCACAAACATTGTCCCCAACCTGCGCACCAATAAGAGCCTCACCAACCGGAGAGTTAGGTGTCACTACAGGGTATTTGCTGTGACGTTCCACGATACTACCAACAACAAACGTTTCAGTATCACCCTCACCCCAAGCGATTGTAACAACAGCACCCACCCCTATAGACCCATCATCCGCACCTTCTTGATCGGTGTTGGTAGCATTCTTCAACACGTCTTCTATGTAGCTGACACGACTCAATAAACGTTTCTCATCTTCCAACGCAATAACAAAATCGGTGTTCTCTGAAATGTCACCAGCTGAACGGGCGTCTGTAACACAAGCTCTAGCAGCAGGTAGTTTCACATTTTGTAAATCGTTCAACTCTTCAACAAGAGCAGCTCTAGTTTCACTACTAATAACCATTTCGGGGCCTTTCTAAAAAAATATGGTTGTGGTAACACCAGGGTGCCAGGTCACATTTTCTGACCTGGCACCCTGGTGTTACCTACCTAAACTATTTGTATGGGTACAGTGTCGCCCCCACCCCAACAACCCACCACCAAAACAGGAGGTGACTATTCTTTAGAAGGTTCTTGGGCAAGGACTTGCACACGGGAAGCAGATAACCCTGTCAGACGCACAATGTCCGCATTAGTTAACCCGCACAAACGTAACTTTTGGACTGCTTGTTGCCGATCTTTCGAAGCGACTTCTAAATCTGCGGTAGCTTTATCCATCCGATCAGCAGCATCATAAAAAGCATCCACTGCTTTAGCAGCGTCCTGGGCTTGACGCAAACGTTCCTCTGCTAACTTCTTGGCAGCGTCAGCGTCACGTTTCCCACCAAAATTGCGACGTTTGCTACCCTTAAAACTCTTCTGCACATCACCCTGGCCACCGTTGTCAATGTCTGTTGCTAACGGGTTTGAGGTTGGCGAGTTCCACTCCTGGATTTGGTCACTCACAATAAACAACCCTTTCTTAGTGAGCAGCAACCGTGTGTTGCCACCGCACACATGTTGTTGCAGTAGGCCTAAACCCAACAGAGCTGGCTACCAACTAGCCGTATGAAACAGTTGGTGCAACACACCTCCAAACCAGAACAGACATATCAACAACACACAACGTTTAGATGTGGTCGGAACACAAAAACAGGTCGTGTCTAGAACACCTGGTTTTACTATCAAACTCTACGATGCGTACAACAAGAGCCGTAACACTATGTGATAGGCACAGCCAATGTTGTTGTGTGGCCCACTAAAACTATGGGTTGTTGGACAACCGGACGCTTTAACAGTGGGTAAAGCAGCCACATAGATAGTGGTGCTCAGTCGAACAAAAAGAAAGGAAACAGAGTGAAGCTCTCTGTCGAAAGAGACCTCTTAGCTGATTTAGTGAACCGTGCTAAAAACGTTTCAAGAAACGGCAGCATCCAGGTTGAGGCCACTACAAACAATGAGCTCATTGTTACTGTGGGCGGCCCGTACGCGTCCCTAGTGCAATCCTGTGAAGCTAATGTCACAACAGAAGGCGAGGTAGTGTTACACACCCCAACTTTTAACGACATTCTCTCCAGAACTAGCGGGACCCAACTTGAAATAGAAGCTGACGAAGATCAAGTCGAAATCAGAGGTAACGTAGCAGCATTCAACATTGGCACGGTTAAACAACCACCGCCAACACCGTTTGAGATGCCAGCAGGAGAAGGGCTAGTTATCGAAACAGATCAGCTGTTCTCAGCCATCAAAACGGCTGCCACTGCCACCGCAACAGGTTCTTCTAACGCTGCTCTTAACGGGGTGAACATTGCACCCACACCTGAAGGGTTACGTATCGTAGCAACAGACCAGTTTGGGCTCGTATCTATCAGCTTACCAGATCAGTTGGTGTTTAGCGGAAGCGTAACTATCCCACAAGAAGTCTGCTCCCAAGCCTCCACGATACTTAACGGCGAAGACAAAGTTGTGTTACACCTCACCGACAAACAAATATTTTTTGAGAGTGATACGAAACAACTTAGGGCACAGCTAATATCTGAACCGTTCCCTAGAATCGACCCGCTCCTCAATGTTGGTGGCAAACACGCAACGTTTGATACCACAGATTTTGAAGAAGTTGTGAAAGCAGTAGGTATCGCCCCGAAGGCAACGTTCACATTCACCCCGATCTCAGCAACGGAAGCAAACTGTATCGTTACCGGACGGCTGTTAGAAACCGCGGTAACTGCACAAGCTGTCGTCGGCTGGGACGGTGGAGATATGGAAATATCGTTCCTTTTGGCACAACTCACCGCCGCCCAAAAATTCATGGCAGACACTGAACAGGTGAAGCTACAAATCGCGGCGCCACTAAAACCAGTGATGGTCCAATCGGAACAAAAACCTGACACACTATATGTGATGTCACCCACCCGGTAGGTTACCGGGTACCTAACAAAACAGGACTCCTTTTCTTAGGGGTCCTGTTTTTGTGTTCACCACCCACACCAGCCACCAAACCTTCGAACCCGCATCTACCCTCAGCTAGATACCTGCACCCACACTCACCACCCGCCAGGAAAACAAGTTGATCTCAACCCGAACAAACCAACAACCAAACACACCTGTACCCCAAGACAGGCCTATCAAGAGATCAACAAACCAGAACGCAACACCAAATAGCCCACGCAGAACTAACCTCAACACACACCACAGGCAACAACAAAACAGACGCTTAACACCTAGGCCTAGCACCAGTCCCAAAACATCCCAGAATCGGACGGTAAAGACCCGCACAACACACAGGCCGCTAGCTATCACAAAGTTGGGGCACACCACAAAAACAAGCTGTGTTTAACACAAACCTGCTAAACCCATATCTACTAGGCACAAAAACCTTATAGCCGGGCCCTAGCAGCAACAAAACCTAGACACCCACAAGGTCACGTAACCCTAGCTGGTTAGATGCTGAAACCGGGCAGTCCTGAGGATCGACAAACATAAAAAACTGTGCAACCGGAGACACCACCCGATCGTGTGCCACACGCAACGCATCAGACACAAAACTACGCTCCACACCAAGAGTTTCTGCCACGCCCCGCAAACTTGACGCACCCCTCCCGTTACCTTCTAAACGTTGCTGGACCGCAGAATACATAACAGGGTCTAAATCGTGTAGCAACACTGAAACCACATCACCATCAAACAACCCCACTGCATCACCATCAAAACTTGACGAACCCTCTCTGGGAACATCAACACCATTGTAGGAATGCGTATCCAACGACACCTGCGGCTGTAACGACTGGCGAGCCTGACCAAACTCGTCACGCAGAACTTTAACCAGCCCCCTCTTAGTTAACTTAGCTAAAGCCAACCGGTACTGCTCTTCCTCATCCAGCGCGGTACAAGCAGTAGGCAAGTTAGAAACTGTCTGTGCAATAGCCTTATCCAACACTAACGTTCGTAATGTGTCCTCACCAACAGACACACCTTCTGCTGCCAAATCCGACTCTACACTAGCTGCTAAGGACGCAACTTGTCGCCACACACGCGGCACAGACACCCCTTGGCGGCACGAACGAAACGTTTGCAGCCGGGTCCGCACTGACCCTGTAACTACAGATACAACGTTCTTGTCACTAAACACGTCAAAAGAAGACAGGCCTTCTAACAAACCCGCAAAACCTTCTGCTAGCAACTCATCTAAAACACTTTGCCGTTCCGAACCAGACACATCCTTGGCTTCTAACAAAGCTTCCCTACGCACAATACCGCCCAAGGAATCCAAAAAACGTGTCTCAACCTCTGCCCCAAGACGCAACGCCCTACGTACCCTTCGGTCACGACGACTAACTGAACCGGACCGCTCCGCAGCGTCTACCAACCAACGATAAGCATTACGAGCCACAACACACTGCCGCATCCCCTCATCACTCAAACGCACCCGCCCCCCAACCAAAACCGCCTCGGAAAGCGCCACGTCCCCCAACGAAATAAACCCCAAAACTTCATCCAACGAAAATTCTTTAAAAACATCCATACCAACACCGTGGCCACACACAAACCCACCACCACACCCCCAAAACCAGTTACATCCATTACAAACACAAAAACCCAAAACACCAAAAACAGTTAGGCAACAACAAACCACCTAAAACCCCAGCACAACCACTACAACCACCAACCCCACCAACATGCAACCGACGCCCAAAAACGTTGCTTACCAGATAAGAGCTTCTTTAGCTCGTCGTCTGTAACCCAAGTTTCTAGCGTGTTTTTGGGTTGATCCTAGGGTTTTGGGTGGGTTTTGGTCTAGTTACCTTGTTGGTAGCGGTTTCTTACATTACCTAGGTGGTGTGTTTGTTGGGTCGAAACTAGTGGTGTGTTTTACGACCAAGACGCCGCAGTTGTGACAAAACCTGTTGAGCCGAGATGGCTGTCTGATTTACAAACCTCCAAAAAAGTTGTGTGGTTGTTTAGACGTTCGTTGTTTGTTGGTGGGATGGGTTCGTTGGCAGCTGTTATGGCGTCTAACTCTTTGAAGGTGGGTTTAGTAGTTTTTGGTGTGTCTGTAGGGGTCAGCGCTGTTTTAGAGGTAGAACGCACACGGTCGTTATCAACAACGAAACGTTTGAAGGTGTTGTCTTATGCTCGTTTAATCGATGCTGCCCCGTCTCGGGACACAGTAGCAGGTTTAAATGACTGTCTTGGTCGGATTGAACAGGCTCAACAAAACGCTGCCAGGTTTAACACTTTAGCTTTCAAACACTCACCACAGGAGGCGTTAGCGTTAGGGGACACCTACAATCGTTTAACGGAATCCGCTTTAGCGGTGTTAGATGACACTGTGATTGGTTTGGAAGCCAATACTTGGCCGGGGATACGTCCCAGCGACCAGGTAGCTACCGCTTTAGACCACGCAAACTCATTAGTTACCCAAAGCGAAGCCATGTTACAGAACCTTATAGAGCTAGACACTAAAGCAACCTAACCAACACTTCTCATAGTTTTGAAACCGTAAAACCGACCAAGTTGAGGGTGTTCGCCTCAAACAACAACTAGGTAGTAGGGGAGGCCCAAAGATTGTAATAGGGTCTTTAGCGTCAAATGTGACCGACAGTTACCCCTACCGGGTTTAAAAGTTGTGTAACACTACACCTGGTACAGTCACTTCACACAAAGGAGCCCAGGAATGGTTACTACACCTCATAGCCATCTATGTGGCTTACTAACCTATGTGACCTCAGAAACAGTATTACAGATCGCTTTAGATGCCCGAAACGAACTCTTAACAGCAGCTGTGGCCCAAAACGCTTTAGTGTCTTTACCGTTTTTCCACAAAAACGTGGTGTTAGATCGCAGCAAACATGTTGAACAAATAGTTGCTGCAACCCAAGACAGTGACCTTATCGAACACGTTGCCCGAAACACTGAGGGCTATAAACAAGCGATACCAGCCCTGTTAGACCACTGGTATCTACCAGAAGAGCTCTATGAGGTTTGTGTAGCAAACATGTCGTCTGACAAAGTGCTATTCACACTACTTCGGGGTGATGGTTACTCTAACGAAACAAAGACCCGTGTTGCTCACACAGCGGCTCTAAGTGATGTGGATCGGATTTATTGGGATTTGTTAAACGGGTTACCCGTTTCGGACCGTCGAATCATCCGGGCTACTTCAGCGCTTTTGAAACCTCATTCTGCATCAACACGTTGGCTTGTTTCCGAACTGTTAGCGTTACGGGAAGATATCATTTGGGAAGCGTTAAGCTATCTAGGCCCCCCATTACTGTGGGCCGCAGCGTTACATGCTAACAAACGTAACGTTTTAGAGAGAATAGTTGGTTGGGCATCATTTGATGGTGCAGGAGAATCGGACAGAACCCACAAAGAACAGTTACCTGTTCTGAGTCTGATGTGGGGTCGGACAGATGTACCCACAGACATATCTCTACGAGCATTTGAAAAAGCGATGCGTAACCTAAAACCAGGCACAGCTAGCCCTGTTCTATCAGATATAGCGTCTATGCCTAAGGTTGGGTCGTTACGTACCAACACCAACCCTGATGAGGTTCTAACCGTCCTTGGGAGTGTGGCAAACAACATCCGTACCGATTTGTTTCTAAAATGGGTGTTAGATTTAGCGTCGAACCCGGTTTTGTGGCAAAACCATAATATCCGCCAGTGGGTAGTGTCCCCTCCGACAGCGTTTTGGGGCAACATTTCCACACGGATAGTACCCACAGCGACTATCACACCTCTGCAACAACTGGTTGATGACCCAACGTTAGACTGTCACCCAAACTTTACTAAATGGGTATCGCAACTACCGAAACAAGATGTTGATGCTTTGGTTAGGGAACCCGTTTTGGTACCTACACGCAAACCTAACAACAAGACTTGTCAGGATAACCCAATCAGTTATGACGCAGCTGTTGTTGCAGAACAACGTTTAGGGGATGGGAGCAGCACCGCTTCCCAAGCACAGTGGCAAGTGTTCTGCAGTCTTCTACCTGAATGGGAACGTTCGTTAAACGATCTGGTAGAAGCTGCTCAACGAATCACCGCACCTTAACAAAACAATCGTAACAGCCAGCTCACAGATCGTATAGTGACTGGCTGTTTTTGTTTTCGGAAACACAGTTGTGTTACCCAGAACACGTTTACGAGAAACTCTACCCGACATGGCTCATCTTACAGCAAGGCTGTTACAGGTCGTCCCCAACCAAGTTATACGGACTATTCTAGCAACAGAGTTCAACAGCGACCTGGTTGTTGCTGCGGCTACAAATCCGTGTTTGTCGTTAGACGTTATCAAAGAATACCCAAACAGTTTCAAATCTATAGAGCCGGCTATACAACTAGCTGAACATACCAACGACCCGGAAATCATTGAGTGGTTGGTAACAGATCCTCACACACCGTGGGTGGCTTTAACACATGTGTTGAAAAATTGGTATGTGTCCGAAACGATTTTTTATAAGCTGACAACCTCTCCAACACGTCTTCCCCTGTGGTTCAGAGCATTCGAGTTTTATCCACCAGAACTGGTTGAGAAAGTTATCGCCGCTGTGCCGCCAGAGCAACAACTTCTTTGGTATGGGCTGCACAAACCCACGGTGGCTCAAAATGTTGTTCTAGAACTCTCTTCACAAGTTGGGGTGTTAGATGTAACTACACGAGCCGCGTTAGCAAACCTGATGGCCGCTCACCCTACATTACCGGCACAGTTAGTCACCCAAGGAAATGTTTTTGTAGGTGAGGTTATAGCTGCGGTAACTACTGATGTTACGCTTCTTGTCGATATTGTTGAAAACACGAAACGGTTCGACAATCGAGCTGTGCGTAACACGTTAGCCACGATTTGGGAACGTCCAGATATCCCGGCTCGTGTTAAGGGTTTGGAGCAATCCCAACTACAAAGCCGCTATGAGGACTATGCCCCTAAAATGTGGGACGGTCCTTGTGAGACACACAAAGCAGGTTCCTGTACTCTCATAGATGCTGGTATAGTGTTAGGCGCCACGCTGGCAGGTTGGTTGGAAACCACACAAAATGCTAGCAACGCTTGGGATGTCGCTAGTTGCGTCGCTAGTTACAGAAACTATTTAGAACAATACTACGGGTTGTTATGGGAAGGTGGGATGTTTCGCAAAGAGGGCCAACCGGTGCCGTATGTGGATATACCTACCCGTCGTGTAGAACCCGCTAAAAACTCTCACCTTGTAGCGGGCGCAGTTACCCAGTTGTTAGATTTCAGAATGTTACACCCGAAGGACACCGTTGACCTTCTTCTTGTATGGGAAGAGGTTGGTTCGTGGCTGGTGGAGAACCTGGGGGACAGCTCGACTCCCAAGTCATCGAGGCATTGGCAACTCTTAGTAACATTGCTGCCTAACTGGGACCGTAGTTTTAACAGCCTTTTAGACGCTGTTACCCGTCTCTAACTAGCATAACACCACCAACACTAAACAAAAGCTGTTATTGGGTTGGTGGTGTTATCTAACTATAGTGTGCGTGTTTATTGCGGTTTTCCACATACACAACCATGATTATAGGAGGGTAACATCACTGGTTGGTGTGTACCGTTGTTTTGTTACAGGTTGGTTGGTGTGGTGGTTATGAGTGGTTTGGGTATTGGGTGTATGTCGTGGGTTGGTAGGTCGGTGCATGCCGGGTTGGTGCAGATTTGGCGTAACAGGTGGGTGTGGGGGATGTGTGGCCAGGCGTGGGTGTGTGTATAGGTGCCGTGTTTGTGTGGGGCGGGGGCGGAGAAATCGGCTCGCCAGCCTGGTTTTGGTAGTTGGGTTTTGTTGATTTTGGTGGCTGGTGTTGGGGTTGGGTTGCCTGGTTCAAGTTTTAGGATGGCGGTGGTGTTGTTGGTGTAGAGGTCTCGGTAGTCGCGTTTTCCTGTGATTGCTTCGTAGGCGGCTTGTGTGTTGATGGGTGCTGCTAGTCGTGTGTTGGTCGTTGGGGGTTTCCAGGTTGCGTACCATTGTTGGTTGGGGTGTTGCCATAGGTTGGCTGGTGCGTTGGGGTCTGGTAGGTAGGTGTTGGTTTGCATGGTGGGTGTGTTAGCTTTCTTTCGGGTTTAGGTATTGTGTGGGTTGTTGTTTGGGTTCCACAGGTTGTGGTGTGTTTAGTGTTGGCCCTGTGCCGGGTTGGGTCCTCATGTTTTAGTGGGGTGTAACAGTTTGTGGGTTACATGTTTTGGTGACAGCTCTTCATCTGTGTGGCTGTCGCTGTTGTTGTTGTGTGGTTAGCGTGTTGTTTATGGGTGGTGTTGGTGGGACGGTGTTTGTTATGGATAGTGGTGTGAGACCGGTTCGTGGGTTGTTGTTGGTTGGGTTGTTGTTAGTTGTGGTGGTGTTGGGTGTTGTTGGGTTGGTGGCTGCGAACACATATTTGGGTGACAGCGGGGTTGGTGGTGTTGGTGGTGTTGGTTCTGGTGGGGTGGTTGGTGGGGTTGAGGATCGTGTGACGGTTGATCGGTTGAGGGTGGTTGGTCGGGAAGCGCAGATGGGTTTGGTGTTGGCGGGTGTGTCGGGGTGGGATGGGTTAGATGTTGGGGTGTTGCGTGGTTTGGTTGGGGTTGGTGGGCGTGTGGTTGGGTTGGATGTGTGGCCGGAGGTTGGGGAGGTTGGGTTTGAGGTGGTTGGTGAGCGGTTGTGGTTGGTTGGTGAGAATGGTGGTCGGGGTTGGTGTGGGGTTTCGGTGCCGGTTGCTGGTGGGGTGGTTGGGGGTTGTGTGAGTGTGGAGCGGGTTGGGAGTTGGTTGCCTCGTAAGGCTCTGTTGGATGGGTTGATTCCTAATATGGGGTGAGTAGTGGTGTTTTGGGTTTGGTGTTGGGGCGTTTAGGTGTGTGTGGCATATCTGTGACATGGGTTTGTGTTGTAGGTGTGTAGATAAATGATTGTGGTTTGTATAAAGGAGTGGTTATGAGAACGTCTGTGCCAGTGTTTGGGGATCTTGTTCGTTTTATCCCATCTAGCCGTGTGTTAGCGTTAGCGTTGCAACGGGTTGGTGGTGCTAGTGTTGTTGAAGCTGTGGCGTGTAACCGGTTTGCGAATCGGGAGGTTGTTGAACCTATGTATTCGCAGTTTAGGTCGGCGAAACTTTCTAGACTGTTGTTAGAAAACAGTGAGGATGGTGCTTTGGCCGAGTTTTTGTTGGGTCGGGGCGAGTCTCGCGTGACAGTGTTGCAAGCAGCTGTTAATAACTGGTTTTTACCTGACGATCTGTATTTGGATGTGCTTAGTCGGATGCCTGACGAACATGTGGTTGGTGTGTTGCGGTCTTTGGATGGTTACCGGTTGGGGTTAAAAGATATGGCAGCGGCCAGGTTGGATGGGTCGTTGCGGTCTGAGTGGTTCGCGTTGCACATCTCTGGGAGGTCCGATGAGGAGCTTTTAGAGTTGGTGTTGGACGAGCAACCTACCGAGTCGTGGGCTGAGCTGGTAGAAGCTGTGATGTTTCATCGGCCCCATTTGGTCGACTATTTTGAGGGTAAGATCCCGCCTGGTGTTGCGGGCGTGTTGTCAGCTGGTCCGCTTGATGAGCGTGTTTTGTTTGACATTATGGGTTGTGTTAGCAGGTCTCCTCTAACCTATGTGCGTGTGGTTGAACAGTTGTTGATACAGCCGTGGATTTCACCAGATGCTCAGCTAGAGCTATTAGCGTTTGTAAACACGTTTAGGAAGATGTCTGGTTTTGATTTAAAAGCATCATGGCTTCATCTCTATGAGAATCATCGCTGGGTAGCGGGGGAAAGTTTTAGGGAATGTTCCGATCTGGAACAGGTCGCTAAATATTTGTGGGCGGTACCATCTTATAAAACGTTACGGAAACATCTGATTTTAGATGTGGTTCAGAACGAACGGTTCTTGAGTTACGACTCGATAACAAAATGGGTGATAGCCAACCTTGATGTGGTTGGTGGGGGTCGGGCTAGCTGGTTCCCTAAAAACGTTACTGACAGGCTACGGTTGCTGGTAGCATCAAATCAGCCTTACAGCGACTTTCTAGATGCCTTAGATACACCACCTGATCCTTTAACGTGGTATTACGGTGTAGGGTTGGGTTACCGGTGGGAACACTGGTTACGGTTGGGGACCTTAGGTGCGTTAAACTATGTAGAGCTGGAACCTACAACAACACCGGTGGTTCGTAGGAATCGGACCGACCCGAGAACACCTCGTAAAGAAGTTGTTACGTTAATAGGTAACGATAGGTTTCTACGGGAACGGATCGGTGACCTTACGATAGAAGGCTACATTGAAAAAGTGCCCCCGATTTTAGGGTCAGAGATAGGTGTTTGGTTACATCACAGATTAGGTGACGCTGACACTGTTGAATCTGGTAATGCTTGGGAAATGTTTTTCAGGTTGTACCCTAACTGGGACCGCACGTTAAACGAGCTTGTGGCAACCGCCCAAAAATTGGGGGCTGACACCCCTAGCTGAAACACCGCAGCAAACGTGTTGATATTAAACACCAAACAAACACGTTTGTTTGGTTGGTTTGTGTGGCTAACACCTAGACAGCTTTGTTTAGAGGTTAGCCACATTTTACGTTACCAACCCAACAACACAGGTTGAGGTCACTGCGGTGGCACAGTTCTAGACGACGACATGGTATAGGGTTTGGCGGTGGCGGTGGTGGTGGGCTCAACCGGTTTAGGTTGGGGTTTAAGTTTCGGCGTTGATAAGTGTTGATGAAACCTGCTGTTAAACTACAGCCGGTTTAGCCTGAAACAAGGCTACAGACACAAACGAAAAAAGGGAGGGTAGTACCTATGCCACGTTTAGAAGCGGTACTGGAAACAGTACCGTCAGAACATGTAGTTCGTGTAGCGTTAAAAGTGTTAGGTTCTACAGCACCGACACACCACATCATAAACAACCGTGTGATAACTGTGGACACTGTGAAACTGTTCCCGCGGTTGTTCGCACCGGCGCAGGTAACACAACGTTTGGTTTCTGTGACGAACGATCCGGCGATTGTGTCACATGTTGTTGGGGAGTTAGAAGATCGTCGTAGTTCGGTGTTGTATGCGGTTATGGGCCGTTGGCGACTACCCATCGATCTGGCAACCCTGCTAGTTAAACACGCACCACCAAAAAGTTTGGATATTCTGTTAGAAGACCCAGAATATTTTGTTGGTGTGCAACACCATCTGAACCGTTTAACTGATAAACAGTTGGTGCGTTGGCTTGTCCGTGGCGGTCACCGTTTCTTAGACAACACCCAACTAGTAGGGGTGTTACAACGACCGTTGTCGTTGCCGGTAACAGCCGTATTGGAGGCACGTCCTACCATAGTGGAACAAATAGCGTTAGAAGGACATAGCACCTTGTTACCTAGTGTCGCTGCTGTTGCCTCAGCCGAACTGCTTAGCGCTGTTATGGAACGTTTACGTTCAGTACAGGATTCAGGTATTGTTGTGGCTAGTGCTCAGTCGTTGGTTTGGCGGAGCGACACTCCACCAGAGGTGTATGATTGGGCCCGACAACAACTTTTAAACTTGTCTGATAGCACACCTCCTTTAGGTGCTCATAGACCTCTAGTTGATGTCGGATTAGGTGACGTGACAGACCCGGATTTGGTGTTGTTGCATTGCGAGTTGTTTCGTAACCCGCCTCGTAACCTGTTTCCAACGGTTGTGACCCAAATCGTTAGAAACGAAAAGTTGTGGGCGTCACAAGATATCAGACGGTTTGTTGCGTTGTGGTGTCATCCGGCGCTACCAGCTAAATACAGTTGGATAGAACCTGATGTGTTAACCAAAATCAGTGGGTTAGCTCACGATGAACAGCTACCGTATCAGGTTCGTTCCAGAACAAACTTTGGTGACTACCACACACTCGAACCAGACTTGTCAGACATAAAACTGGTTCCTACTTTAAAAACACCAGAAACGCTGGTTGAACACGACGGGAACGTCACTGATTTCACCCATCATAAACCACAACAACGTTCAGAGTCCCTACATATAGACCCTGCTACGGTTGTACCGGCTTGGGAACTGGGTCGATGGTTGATACAACAACTTGGGGACGGCACCGACCCTACATCAGAAACATATTGGGAAAACCTGTTTAGATTGTTCCCTAGTTGGGAACGGACCTACGGGGAACTCATACAAAGCGTTAAACGCATCTCCCGCTAAACACCCCAGAATCGTTGCTGACAGTGCCGCCAATACCAGACCCGTCTTATGTGGGGTTTGGCTAATATTTTACGGTGACCAGTAAAACATTCATGCCCTCTTCTTTCAGGTTGGGGTGGGTGTTTAGCTGGTCACCGTTTCACGTTCACCAACAACAAAAGCACCGTTCCAATGTTGGTGGGTTAGTTAAAAACGGTGTGTGCTTATGATGTTCGATAGGGTCAATACCTCACATAACATGTTTAGAAGAGGGAATGTTGCTTTACATGTTTATTGTGACGGTTTTGTGTGAGATTCCACACAAAAAACAGGTTGGGTAGCAGGTTGGGGTGTGGGGATTGTTTCTGGGTTCAGTGTGGGGCTATAGGGAAATTCGGGGGTGGTAGATCGCTATTGGTCGTATGTGTTTGGTGGTGTTGTCAGTAACACAAACATGTTAGTTATAAGGTTGGCTCCTGGTTATTTTAAAAGGGGGGGGGACAATAAACCCCTATGTCACCAACCACACCGACCCCCGCCAGCCCTGTTCGTGTTTATGTTCGTAGGGGTTTAACTCTTGTAGAAATCATTTTGGGTTTGGTGGTGGGTGCTCTTTTGGTGTTCGCAGCGTTCGTATCATTCCAAAACGTGTTTAACAAAACCCGTGAACAAGCAGAACTCGTAGCACTAAAATCTGTGGCTCGTGAAGCCCAAGCTTTGCTAGCCATATCGGGGGCAGAGCGGTGGGACACACAGGCTGGGCTCGATGCAGTGTTAGGCGCGTTAGAAGATTGGCCACCAGCCCAAGCGGTGAGCGTTGGGGTAATCGCTGATGACAGTAACTTAGTGGTTACGGAAGCCGATGTTTGGCCTAGTGTCGCCGAGCTCACCTTCACACGATCCGCCAACACCTTATTGATGGTTGTGGCGTTAGACGACGGGGCATGCGTGGTGACAGCCCCACCTCACAGTGGAACCATACAAGGCGGCTGTGTTTCGAACCTGGATACCGTTGGTGAAAGCTCTCCTTCCGAGGCTGTAACCAACCAACAAATACCAGGGATCAACAACACCACTGTCCAACCAGAACAGCCGACAACCACTGAACCGGAACCACCTACCACCACAACCACAGCCGAACCAGAACCAGAACCTGGGTTTTGGGCACAAATCAGCGCTGGACTAGGGCATACGTGTGGGGTAACTACAGATGGTGACGCCTACTGCTGGGGTAGTGGTGGTTCTGGTCGATTGGGGAATGGGGACACCACCCAACAGAACACACCAGTAAAAGTGTCAGGTGATCTAAGCTTTATATCTATCACTGCTGGCGACAGTCACTCGTGTGCGATAACCACAGACGGTGACGCCTACTGCTGGGGGTACAACGGTTATGGCCAGTTAGGGAACGGGAACACCACCTACCAAACCACACCAGTAAAAGCATCTGGTAACCACAGTTTTGTGTCAATCGCTGCAGGCAACAACCACACGTGTGCAGTGAGCATAGATGGTGACGCCTACTGTTGGGGTGCTGGTGCTAATGGTCGGTTAGGTAATGGGAACACCACCGACCAGAACACACCTGGCAAAGTGATAGGTAACCACAGTTTTGTGTCTATCACTGCGGGCTACTTTCACACGTGTGGGGTGACCGCAGGCGGTGACGCCTACTGCTGGGGCGGTGGTACTAGTGGTCAGTTGGGGAACGGGAACTACACCGACCAGAACACACCTGGCAAAGTAGCAGGTAACCACAGTTTGGTATCTGTCAGTGCTAGAGTTTATCACTCATGTGGGCTAACCGCAACTGGCGATGCCTACTGCTGGGGGTTCAATTACGATGGTCGGTTAGGGAATGGGACCACCACCGACCAGACCACACCAGTAAAAGTAGCAGGTAACCACAGTTTTGTGTCAATCGCTGCAGGCAACAACCACTCGTGTGGGGTAACTACAGCTGGTGACGCCTACTGCTGGGGGTACAACGGTTATGGCCAGTTAGGGAACGGGAACACCACCTACCAAACCACACCAGTAAAAGCATCTGGTAACCACAAGTTTGCATCCATCACCGCAGACCAGTACCACTCGTGTGGGGTGACCGCAGGCGGTGACGCCTACTGCTGGGGCCGAAACAACCAGGGTCAGTTAGGGATCGGGAACACTGGCAACCAGCTTACACCGGTGTTGGTTGTAGAGCCGTAAAACGCTGTTGCTAGTAGAGATATCCAAGAGTGTTATCTCTGGAAGTGTTCCTATCTGTGTTTATGGCTTTTGTTAGCCTAACTTAAAAGTGGGACATGGTACTAGGCACGGTTTGTTGCATTTGGTCTATACAGTGTTAGAAGTCATCATCACAAATGTTGATGCGCCGCAAACCGGTCTTATAATTAGGAAGATACACCGGATTCCTGACGGGCGCAGAACAGTTAGCCTACAGGTCACCAACTCTCCCGAATCATAACCCTGACCCTGTTTCATGTGTATAGGGGTTTAACGCTTGTAGAAATCATTTTGGTGCTAATGGCGGTACCTGGGTTGGTGTTCGCAGCGTTTGTGTCGTTCCAACAGGTGTTCACTAAAACCTCTGGACACGCTGCGCTAGTAGCGTTGAAATCCGGGGGCAGATACCTGTAATACCTAGGCAGTGGGTATTACCAGGGTTGGGTGTTGGTGATAGTGTCGTAGTGTGGGCAGAAGCTGTTGTGTGGCCTGCTATGTCAGAACCCATTTTCACAAGACCCTTTAACGTCTTGTTGGTGGTTGTGTCATTGGGTGGTGGGGAGTGTGTTGTAACCACTTTACCACACGGTGGGACGATCCATGGCGGTTGTGTCACCATTCTAGAGGACGTGTTTCAACCGGTAACGGTCTCTGTTCGATAAGCAGTTGTTGGTTGCGTCAGGCTGGTTATGACAGTTGTGTTGTGGGTTTTAGCGGTAGTGTTGTGTGGGGTTCATTGGTGGGGTGTTGTGTGGGGGTGAGGAGTATGGCTGTGGATGCTGTTATTCCTGCGAGTAGGGAGATGTAGAGCGGGTTGGTTAGGGCCCTGATTAGGTTCCCTCCGGCGGGTATGACGTGTTTGGTTTTGCCGGTGATGTCGGTGTTTGTGGGGCGCCAGTAGTCTTTGTAGTCGCGGTTGTCGCCTTGGGTTATGTATTGGGTTTGGTTGGGGTTGTGGTAGCCAGTGATTCGGTGGACGATTTGTAGGTTTGCTCCGGTTTGGTCGGCGGGGATTTTGAAGGTGATTATGTCGCCTTGTTGGTAGTGGTTTTGTTTTTGTACAAGGAGTAGGTCTCCGTGGTTGAAGGTGGGTTCCATGGAGTTTCCTGCGACGATGATCCAGGAGGTGTTACCACCTAGGGTTGCGGGCCATAGGGACCATAGGATTCCGGTTATGGTGATTGTGGTTAGGAATGTTAATAGTTGTGTGAGGTTCCAGTGGGGGTGTTGTAGTTGGTGGTGTTGGGTGGGGGTCATATTTGGGTCACGGTGAAGTGTGTGTAGTAGGTGAGGTTGTCTTTGTCGGTGATGATGCCGTGGCGGGTGTTGGGTTTGAAGAGGTTGGTGTCGGTGTTGTTGAGGTGGTGGGTGAGTATGTGGGTGTTGTCCATCCAGATGGTGATGGTTTGGTTGTAGGACACGACTTTCATTGTTGTGGTGTTGGGGCGGCCGATACCGGTTTTGTCGGCTAGTAGGGTTCGTGTTCCGTTTATTGTTTTGGTGAGTTGTATCCGTCCCGAGTTGTTATCGGAATGTATTACAGCTAGGTAGTTGTTGGCGTTGGGGGATGCGTGGAGCATAACTCCGGCGTCGCGGGGTTGGTATCCGGGTAGTAAACTTCGGTGGAATAACATGTGGGTTGTTATTTCGATGTTTGTTTGGTTTGTTTCGATGGATGCTCGTGAAATCCCTGGGAGGAGTCTGGTAGATGACACTTGTTTTGAGAGGTCTACGGTGAGTGTGCCTTGGTCTGTGCGCCAACGTTGTCCTGTTTGTAACGGCTCTCCGTTTAGCAGCCCCCAACGTGTTTCAGAAAAAGTGGTGACAGCTATTGGGGTGGGTGTGGGGTGTTGTACGTGTTGGTGGGTGTATGTGTCTAGGGTGGCGGTTCGGATCGTGAGTGTTGCTGCGGAACCTGTTGTTAATGTTGCTAGCCCGATAAACACAACAGCAACAAGTGTTGTTAGTGCTGTGTGTACAGCTGTCACGGATCTGGTTGGGGGTTTAGGTAAAGTGGGGTGTTGGTGAGACATCACAAACCAAACAAAGGGTGGTCCTTTAAGGCTTTAGGGGGTGTTATTGTGTTATCTAAAGCGGGAGTAGGTGTGGGTGTTAAAAAGCTTTCGGTTTCCTTGTTGGCGATGCTGGTTAGTTGTTGTTGATCGTTACCAAACGGGCACCGGTTTTCAGGGTGGTGACGGGTTTAGGTGGCAACATTCACAACCGTGTTACGGTTTTGTTACCAGCTAGTTTAGGTGTGTGTTGGGTTGCTGGTGAAACGTGTTGTGTAGCCCGTCACAAGTGATAAGGTGTGTGTTGCAAACTGGTTGGTCAGTGTAGCACACGCTTAGATGGGGTTGTTGTGAGAAGTGTTTCTCTGTGGATGTGTGTTTGAGCATCAAACCAGTAAACCTGTTAGGTATCTTCGTGGTAGGTGCTGCCACCGACGCTTACCTGTCATTCATAAAGTATGCGCCTGTGGCGGGTGCATGTAACTGTGGTCATCTAACGTTTTGTGGGTGTGCGGGTTGGGATGGTAACCAGTTGTTGTCTCGTTGTTGCTGTGGTGTTGGTTTGTGAAACCTGATAGTGGTAGTAGGGTTTTGGTGATATTTATGGGGTGCCGGTGGGACTGTTCTCACACATATATAAGTGTGTGTGTGTTTAGATGTGTTCGGTGAAATCTAAACCGCTGGGGTTGGTGTTGTTAGGTTGTGTTATGTGGTGGCGGGTCACAAGTTGGGTGTTGGGGGTGATGTTGGGTACTGAGTGGTGGGGCCCACAAGTCGTGCTAGACGTTGTGCTGATTGTTTTTTGAAGACGTTTTGTGTGTTGTGTGTTGTAGGAACAGGGACACCAGTTGGGTGTTGGGGTGATGTTGGGTACTGAGTGGTGGGGCCCACAAGTCGTGCTAGACGTTGTGCTGATTGTTTTTTGAAGACGTTTTGTGTGTTGGGTGTTGTAGGAACAGGGACACCAGTTGGGGATGTTGGGGTAGACCTTTGTTTGTAGGTAGGACACAGGACGGTTCAATACCTGCCTGCTAGTTATGGGAGGGCTGCATATCGTCAGGGTTAATGGGTGACGGTGTGGTTGTAGGGGTGGTTGTTGCTACAGAACCGTTGCTGATAACCATTCTGGTTTCTGGGTTGGGGTCTGCGTTAAGTGGTGCTGGCCTGTGTGTGGGTTATGTGTTTTTCTGGGGACAGTTAAAAACAGGGGTGTTCTTAAACGTTAAGGGCAAGGTTTGTGTTGTGGTGGGGGTGTAGCACAGTTGTTTGTGATGTAGGGGGTAACGGTGGTTGGGTGACCGTATTCCAGAGTTGTTTTTATATAAAAGGAGTTGTGTGATGGTGATTCGTAGTTTAGTGCCGTATATTTGTCATGACGTCGTGTTAGATGTGATGGTAAATGTGGTGTTAGATGTAGAGTTTGGTTCTGGTGCGCAAGATCGGTTGCTTGTGCAAGGTGTGGCTAGTCACCCGTGTTTGTCTGCTGCTACGGTTGATAAATATTGGGATGTGTTTCAACCTGAAACTGTTACTAAATCGGTGGTGACGGGTTCGTCAGATCCGAACATTGTTGAGGTGTTGCTTCGTAAAGGTGAGCAGCGTGTGCCTGTGTTGGAATCTATGGTTAGGACATGGAAACTGCCGGTTTCGCAGGCGGAACTTGTTGTAGAACGGTGGCCGGAAACCAGTGTGGATCGTCTTGTTGGGTTGTTTAGCAACTATCCAGCTAGCTTGTTGGTAGATAGGGTGTCTGAGATGGATCCTCAAACCCAGTTGCGATGGCTTGTTGAGGGTGGTTGTGCTCTTGTTGGGGAGGAACAGGTTTGGGATATTTTGGTTGATGTTGCTGCATCTAAAACGTTAGATGTGGAGTCTAAGGATTGTTTGAAACAAATTTTGTGTTTGTATCCAGGTCTTAGAAGTCTTGTTGTCGCTGGTGATAACATGGTGTTGTGGGACTGTGTTGTACATGCTCCGTTATCGAGTGAGGAGCTCGGGGTGTGGGTTTCTAGGATTGTGGGTTTGGTTTTAAACTCTGATCGTGACGTGCTCGATGTTGCGTTGGGTGTTTTACGTCGCCCTGATTTAGATGACGACATGTACATGTTGTTGCGGGAAACGTTAGCGGAACGTGGCGATGTTCCAGTGAGGTTGTTAGGTCCGACAGTTAGGTACCGTCCGATGCGGGGTAAAACGTTAGCTGAGTGTAACGACCCGGAACAGGTACTTACATATTTGCAACAGTTACGTTCAGGTTGGTTTATGGACGGTCTGCCAATGTCGGTAGTGTTGTATTTACTTGGGGAGATAGCGTCCAACCCGGTGGTGTGGGAACATGTTGAGCTTCGTAAGTTTATTCAACAAGAAACCTGTTGGGGGTCGCTTCGCGGGTCGCTGCAGTCAGTTCCACCAGAAATAGTGCCGGTGTTACAAGAACTTTATGATATGCCATGGGATGACCTGTCCAATAAGTCGGGTAGGTCGCTCGCCAAGTTTTTGTTGACGGGGCATCCCGACCAAGACGGTGGGGTTGTATCTGAACCTCTACTGTACTATCCGCCAGTAGCGTTAACCGCCTGGGAAACTAGTAGCAGTGAGCTAACGAACGGGAGGTTTGTGGGGCAACTAACCCCACAAGATATTGATGTTAACAGTGCTGTTTCACCGTACAGTTTAGCTGTTTGGCTAACCGATCAGTTAAAAGACGGGTCAACACCGGAATCTAAACAACGTTGGGTGATACTGTTTTTGTTGCTCCCTGAATGGGAACACACATTTCAAGAGCTTGTAAATATTACTAACAAAACTAACTAAACCAGTTACCGCAAATTGTTTATGTTGTAACAAAACAAGGGTTGGTGCCATTCGTGTTGGGTCCAACCCTTACTATTAGCAACAGATAGCTCTATGAAGAACCCACCAAAAACATTCGCCTTTGCAGGGCAAAGCTAGCAGCTACCCGTAAGAGCTTCACATGCCCCTGATAGTCGTTTGGATGGTCGGTTGGAGGGTTGATGGTCGGGTGGGTTAGAGGGTGGCTTGGTTGGCTGGTTGGTGGGCTCCCCAGGGTAGGTTTAACCATAGTGGGGAAGTTCAGGGGCTAAGACCATGTTTCGGGTGTTGTCGGGTTTGTTGGGTCGAAAAGAACAACGTGCTGGGGTGTTTGTTTGTGGGGGGTTAGCGTTGAACAGTGTTACACACCAGCCACTATCGGTTTAAATGTTTTGGTGGTGGTTGTGTGTTGTTACAAACGAGTTGTCTAGGTGGAGGTTGGGTTTAGGTGATTGTACCCTCTTTTTTGGGGTGTGTTTCATCGCCACATGTTTTAGATGTGGCTATGAGAGTGTTGGGGGAAAACAAGGATGTGGTAGCAAAGGTTGCTGCTAACCCTAATGTTACTGTTGGGGTTGTTGAACCGTTTTATGAACGGTTCAAATCGGCAGAGGTTACACGACTATTGTTGTCTAACAGTCGTGATTCTGGGCTGGTAACGTTTTTGTTGGGTCGGAAAGAACGGCGTGTGAGTGTGTTACAAACGGCGCTGTTAAACTGGTTTTTACCTGACGAGTTGTATCTGTCGGTTATGGGTAGCTTGTCAAGTGAAAACGCAGCAGTTTTTGTTGATGCTGCGGATGGGTATACGAAACAGTTAAAAACACGGGCTGCTCGTAAACTTGAACCGGTTGACATGGTTAAATGGGTGGTGTGGGACGACACAGGGTTTAGCGATGACGAGTTGTTACAGGTATGTAACCTCGGTTCGTTTTATTTGGGTGGGGGAGAAAGTGTGTATCGTCGAGCTATTGAAGCAGTTTTGTTTCGACGCCCACATCTTATAAACCAGTTGAAAATGCCGTACTACCCTAATTTGGCGGCTTTATTAGCAGGGCTGTCGGTTTCGGAACAGGTTGTTGCTAATATTATTGTATCGTCGCTGGTGCGCCCTGAACAGTTTGGTAAGGTTTGGTTTACTTTGCTACATAATCCGTGGTTACCGTCGTCAATGTTTGAAACGGTACGGGCGCAGATGGTACTCCATCTGGTACGTAAGCATTTCGATGAGCAGCGTGAGTTGTTACGAACCGAACCGGTTACCTGGTCGGAACTAACCCAAAATTTTGGGGAGTTCTGGTCTTTTAATAACATATGGGGTGGCTATTTGTCGCCAACGTTGCGTCATAGAGTTCTTCTAGAAATTTTGTTGGACCGGGAGCTGATGGCTAACAAACAGTTTGTTGAGTCGTTACGACTAGTGTTTCATAACAGGTTTCGGTATAAGGTTCCGTTGAGGGAATGGTTCCCTAGAAAAGCTGTGGTGGCGTTACAAGACATTGTAGGGGTTGACCAGTCTATGTTTTCACAACGTTGCTCGCTTCATTGGGGATATGAGGACAAGTTACCACAAGCACATGGGCGTGGTGCTGACCGTCCGGTTGTATGGCCACAACAGTTTGAGAATGTGATCGCAAGTAACGTTCCTATTAGAAGAACCGCCCCCGTCTTCTTTAACAACCCAGATCTGTTACCTGTTGGGCTTGACTGGTCGCACAGCACAATAGACCAGTTAGCATCAGAAGATAAAGCTTGTGATCAGGCAGCCTGGTTTGAAACAAAACTAGGGGATGGGACAACACCTCAATCGATCATGGAATGGGAAACGTTGTTTCAGCTGTTACCTGGTTGGGAACAAACTTTTGGAAAACTTGTAGAGACATCTAAAAAACTAGTGTCCTTACAATAAAATATGCGCATACTAGTTGAACAAGCGTGGCTGACCTGTTTTTGGTCAGCCATGTTTTGTGTTGACCAGTGACACCACAGCTAGGGGGCAGGGTTTGAAACAGGTTTTGAGAGGGTCTATCCAGAAAAACTTTGACAGCAAAAAAGTAAGCGTGGAATGTGGGCTGCAATGTACAAACATTGAAACCTGTGTTACCAAGATGGGTTTGGTACAACCATTTTACATGACTCTAGCTGTTAAAACCACAATGTTAGACACACCACAAACCGAACATACACCACCGTGTTCCTCTTTAGAACACCGGTCATGCAACTCTTCTACGTCACCAGGGTCTTGTAACTACTAGTTGTTTGCACCTGAAACTATGGGTGTTACCGTTTTAAACTTTGAAAACAAACCCACAAAAAACATGGTGGGCTATAAAACGGGCGTCCGGTTTTAAAACCAGGAGCAGGGGACAATAAACCCCCATGTCACCAACCACCCCCAAACCCGGCCATAACCCCACCACTACTTCTGTACGTGGTCGGAGGGGTTAAACACTGATAGAAATCGTGTTGGGTTTAATAGTGACAGTCTGGTTAGCCCTCCCAGCGTTTGTGTCGTTCCAAAATGTGTTTAACAAAACCCGTGAACATGACGAGCTTGCAGCACTAAAATCTGTGGTGCGTGAAGCCCAAGCACTCTTAGCTATATCGGGGGCAGATGCGTGGGATACCAAGCCGGGTTAGACGCAGTGCTGGGGGCGTTAGAAGACTGGCCACCCACCCAAGCCCAGACCATCGGGGTTGTTGCAGATGACAGTAACACAACAGTTATTGAGGGAGACGTGTGGCGCGAAGTGTTCAAGCTCACCTTCACACGTTCCCCAAGAACCCTGGTCATGGTAGTACTGTTGGACGACGGAGCATCGTAACCGGACTAGAGGCTATTGGTGAAGCCTCTCCGTCCGAAGCGGTCACAAACAAGCAAATACCAGGTATCAACGCCACTATCGTCCAACCCGGACATCCAGCTCCCACTACAACCGAACCAGAATCTAAACTGGACCCAGGGATTTGGGCACAAACCAGTGCTGGTGGAGGGCGCACGTGTGGCCTAACCACAGGCGGTGACGCCTACTGCTGGGGTGTTGGCAGAGAATGTGTTGGGTTACTCGGTAGATCATCTGGTGTTTCGAGTGGTGTTAGTGTTGCAACAACGATCGGATTTGTCTGAGGAGCATTACGCACGTATGCGTGGGTTGTTACCTGAGATTACTAGGGGGTGGGACAAGTTAGGTCGTCGGCCGGGTTGGTGTGCTATTGATGGTGACACGTTGTCTGAGTGTGGTGATGTTGATCGTGTAGTTGTGTATTTGAAGTTGTTTCCAAGGTTTTCTGGCGTTCTAGGTCCTTTACTTTTTGAAGAGTTGTGAAGGGGTTCGTTGTGTAAGAGTCTCGGACGTGTTTCGGGGGACGTGATAGTTGAGTGTTGATTGGTGCCGGCCCGCGTGTATTTGTGTGGGCCGGTTAAACCTGTTTTATGGGGTGTTAGCCTGTGATGATGATGTGGGCGTTGGTTACTGCTTCTGCTGATGGTGTGGTGGTGAGGGTGACAGTTTCGCTGGTGGTTGTGATGGTTGTGGTGCCGGTGGCGAGTGCTGTGCCTTGGGTGTCGGCTAGGGTTACTTCAAGGGTGTGGTTTTCACAGTTTTCGGAAATGTCGGAGATAGTAACGTTTTCTACTTGGTATTGGCCGTTGGTCGGGTCGTAGCTGTGGTTGTAGTCTATGTTTACGCCGTCTGTGTCGCAGGACGCCACGATTGTGTCGCCTGCTCCAAGGCTTTTAGAGTTTACACCTCCGAGTGATGCTGCTGACGCGAATGTGATTCCGAATAGGGTAGCGCCGGTTGCTACAGCAATCAGAGTTTTGCGGGTGCGTGTTAGTGACATAACGGTTTCCTTGTTGGTAGGGGTGGTTATTTGCCGTTATTGATCGTTACCAAACAGGCAGCGGTTTTCAGGGTGGTGACGGGTTTAGGTGGCAACAATCACAACCTGGTGGTGGTGTGTTACCTGCTGGTAGAGCTATGTGTGTCGCTGGCTGGTATTTCGGGTTGGTTTGGGTGTTGGTCCATATCGCCAAAGGTGTGGTGACAGGTTGGTTGGTGAAACCGAATAGTAGTAGCAGGGTCTTGTTGGTATTTATGAGGTGCTGGTGGGATTGTTCCTGGGTATGTGTGTTTTTGATCGTGGTCGCCGTGCTCAGAGCGGGTTTAGTTTGTTAGAAGTTGTGTTAACCATTGTGGTTGGTGCTCTTTTAGTGTTGGGGGTGTTTGTTGGTTTTCAAACCGTGTTTAACAAAGCCCAAACCGAAACCGAACTTGCATCGTTACGATCGTTAGGTCGTGAAGCACAAGCACTGCTGGCCCTGTCGGGGGCGGATCGTTGGGACACACAGGCCGGGTTGGATGCTGTGTTAGGTGCTATTGAGGACACCCCCGGCGCTACAAGCTTTGGAACACTGGCTGAT